>NZ_JBMKIF010000011.1:0-133066 GCF_049238025.1 Enterobacter cloacae complex sp. IR5458 | reverse complement strand
TATGTTCCCGGTCTGATCTGTCACCTATGTATCCGGTCATACACTGCGCTTACCCGGCCAACATTTTGAATCGTAGGCCGGGTAAGGCGTAGCCGCCACCCGGCATTAGCTTACAGTGCCTGATGCTTAGTCTCATGCGTCAGCAGCAGCGCAATCAGCGTCAGCGCCGCCATGGCCGCCAGGTAAACGCCCACGTAGAACAGACCATAATTTGCCTGCAGCCAGGTGGCGATGTATGGCGCAACGGACGCCCCCAGAATGGAAGAGACGTTGTAGGAGAACGACGCACCGGTATAACGCACTTCCGTCGGGAACAGCTCTGGCAGCAGCGCGCCCATTGGGCCGAAGGTCAGCCCCATCAGGCTAAGGCCAATCAGCAGGTAGGCCATCACCAGTGCCGGGCTACCCGAACCCAGCAGCGGCGGGAAGACGAACAGGGCAAACAGAATGATCAGCGTGGTGATCGTAATCATGCTCGTACGACGACCGAATTTATCCGCCAGCAGGCCGGCAATCGGCACCATCACACCAAACCCGATGACCGCCATCATCAACATCCACAGTACTTCGTTACGCGGCAGACCCAGCCCAACCGGCGCGGCGGCGGTACTGTAGGTCATGGAGTAAACCGTCATGATGTAGAACAGCGTATAGGTTGCCAGCATGATGAACGTGCCCAGCACGGTGACGCGGACGTGTTTGGTCAGCAGCGTGCCCAGCGGGACTTTCACCTGTTTTTTCGCCGCGGCCACTTTAGCGAACACCGGCGTCTCATGCAGGGACACGCGGACATACAGGCCAATCAGCACCAGCACGGCAGAGAAGACAAACGGAATACGCCAGCCCCAGTTCATGAACTGTTCATCCGTCAGCAGCCAGGAAAGCAGCAGGAAGGTCCCGTTGGCAAAGAAGAAGCCAATCGGCGCGCCAAGCTGCGGGAATGAACCGTACAGCGCGCGTTTACGCGGCGGGGCATTTTCGGTCGCCAGCAGCGCCGCGCCACCCCATTCACCGCCCAACCCCAGACCCTGACCAAAACGCGCCAGCGCCAGCAGGACCGGCGCCAGAATGCCAATGGTTTCGTAGGTCGGCAGCAGGCCGATCGCCACGGTGGAGATCCCCATCGTCAGCAGCGAGGCCACCAGGGTGACCTTACGACCAATACGGTCGCCAAAGTGTCCAAACAGCGCAGAGCCAATCGGACGTGCAACAAACGCGATAGCAAAGGTTGCCAGAGACTGCAGCGTCGCCGCCGTCGGGTCTCCCTGAGGGAAGAAAATATGCGGGAAGACGATGACCGCAGCGGTGGCGTAAATGTAAAAGTCGAAGAACTCAATGGCGGTGCCAATCAGCGATGCGACGACAACTTTATTGCGCGAGTTGACCGGGACGTTTTCCGCGCCAGAGTCGAGTGTTGTGGCTGTTGCTTGCATAATATTTTCTTATTTTTTATCGAACGAAAGGCCATATTACGCACAGCAAAAGCGACATTTCAATCTGTAACAAAGTCGCGTTCTGGTGATAAAAGCAACAAAAAGCGGATAATTTTCAGGCCAGCGAAAATGCTTCCATGAAATGCTTCACAGTTTTTAAATATTGGTGAATAAAACTGGTTTTTGGTTAAATAAAAGTTACGGGCTGGATTTATATGCTGAAATGATGAGTCGGGCTGAAATTTCAGCCCGAGAGAGGGGTTAGCGGTGTGTTTTTCCCGGCATGCGTGTGTCGCCTTTGTACTCGGCGGTGGCAATCCACGCGGCGCAGAACAGGGTCAGGCGGGCGAAGAAGTAGAAGAAGGCCATCAACCCCAGCACGGAGCCGAACGCCGCGCCCGACGGGGATTTCACCAGCGACGGCAGGGTGTAGGTCATCACGATTTTAATCACTTCAAAGCCTATCGCCGCAATCAGCGTTCCGCGGAGCAGGGCCTTCTTGCGCGGACGATGACGGGGCAAACGCCAGAAAATCCAGAAGAACAGCAGGTAGTTGGCGAAAATGGAAATCGCCAGCCCAATGCCGCGCCAGGCCGGTTTCAGCCATTCGATGTAATCCAGATAGAGTGCAGAGATAATCATCTGCTGTGCGGAGCCCGCCACGGAGGTAATCGAAAGCGTAACGATGAGCGCAATGAGCAGGCCAATCAGCGAAACAAAGTCGCGGAGATACTTAACCCATATTTTCTCCTGATCCTGCGGCTTACGCTCCCACACCTCACGCGACTGGGCGCGAATGGCCTCGCGGAGGTTACCCATCCAGTTTACCCCGGAGTAAAGGGCGATAAGCAAACCAACGATCCCAACGGTCGTACGTTGCTGAACAGCGGTATTAATCGTGCTTTTTAGCGTGGTGGCGAGGGTCGGGTCACTGACGTTATTCAGGATTTTATTGAAAATATCCTGCAGCAGCGTCGGGTGCGACGCGAGCACAAAACCGGCCGCTGCAAACGACACCATCAGAATGGGGATCATCGACAGGAAGGAGAAATAGGTGATGGCAGCACCAAACTGGTTCCCCATGCGGTCATTAAAGCGCTCGGTTGCACGTATCAAATGCGCAACCATGGGAAACTGCTGAATTCTTTCTGCCAGGCTGGTGACGGTGCCCAGCGTCTTGCTGGCCGCCCCTGGGGTTTTAGCCTTTTCTGGCCCGGTTTCCATCTTCTTGATGGGATCATAATCTAAATGTTGGGTGGGTCGTTGCGGGTTATTTTCCGGCGTCACGCGTCTTTTCCTTTTCGTTAGGCTGGATGTTACTGAATTATAGCTTGCGACTAATCCACGTAAGCTTTTGTGAGTTCGGTCAGCCACTCCATGAACAGATGTACCCGACGGGAGAGGTTGCGGCGATGGGGATAAATCAGGGACACGGGCATCGGTTCCGCGCGATATTGCGGGAGGATCTCAATCAGTTTTTTCGCCCGCAGTAAATCACGTACCCCAACACGTGGAACCTGAATGATGCCCAGCCCGGCAAGGCAGGCCGCCTGGTAGGTCTCCGTGCTGTTGACGGTTAATACGCCGCCCGTCTTTATCCACTGCGTTGCACTGCCGTTATAAAATTCAAAGCCCTGCGGACGGGTACCCAGCATGGCGGCGTAGTGAATCACAGCGTGTGAGCCCAAATCATCCAGCGTTTCAGGGTAGCCAAAACGCGCCAGATAATCCGGACTGGCACAGTTAATTACCGACAGTTTCCCCAGCGGCCGGGCAATTAACCCTGAATCTTTCAGGGAGCCCACGCGGACCACGCAATCAAACCCTTCGCGAATCACATCCACCAGACGATCGCTGCTGCTGAGTTCCAGCTCAATACCCGGGTACTGCTGCAAAAAAGTCGGCAGTCTGGGGATGACTAAATTTCGAGCAACGCCGACGGGCATATCCACGCGCAGCCTTCCGCTTATGGTGGAGGGATCGTGCTGAAACAGTCCGTCCAGTTCATCAAGGTTTGCCAGCAGATCTTTTGCCCGTTCGTAATAGACCATGCCGTCCTGCGTCAGGCTGACGCGACGCGTGGTCCGGTGCAACAGCTGGGTGCCAAGGCGGTTTTCTAGGGCCTGAATTTGCCGCGAAACGCTGCCTTTCGGCAGCGTTAAGGTTTCTGCAGCACGGGAAAAACTTTCCAGTTCCGCGACGCGCACAAACAGCTGCATTGCGTGAATTTTATCCATAGATGAAGCTCATTGTTGTTGCTGTTGAAACAGTGAAGCGTTTTAAACCCTCTTTATTGATCTTCTATCACCTAATAAGCTCTTTCTCAATCTCCATAACAGCCAAAACGAGGTTTATGATGACTGAACGTATCGCATTAGTGACGGGTGGTAGCCGTGGTTTGGGTAAAAACGCGGCGTTGAAGCTGGCGGCAGACGGAACGGGAATTGTTCTGACGTACCACAGCAATCAGCAGGACGCGCTGGAGGTTGTTCGCGAAATTCAGGAAAAAGGCGTGAATGCTGCAGCATTACAGCTCAACGTCGGTGATATTGCCAGCTTCGATAAGTTTGCTCAGCAGCTTCAGGAAATCCTTAAGACCGTCTGGCAACGCGACACCTTTGATTATTTATTGAACAATGCCGGGACGGGTTTATATGCACCCTATACCGACACAACGGAAGCCCAGTTTGATGAGGCGATGAATATTCATTTCAAAGGGCCTTTCTTCCTGACACAGCGCCTGCTGCCTCTGCTGAATGACGGAGGCCGGATCCTCAACGTCTCCAGCGGGCTGGCCCGATTTACCCAGCCAGGCTCCGGTACCTATGCAGCGATGAAAGGGGCGATGGAGGTGTTGACCCGCTATCAGGCGAAGGAGCTGGGTGCGCGTGGTATCTCCGTCAATATTATCGCGCCGGGCGCGATAGAAACCGACTTTGGCGGTGGACGCGTTCGCGACAACGCGCAGCTTAATCAGATGCTGGCATCACAGACGGCGCTGGGGCGGGTGGGGTTGCCGGACGATATCGGCGATGCCATCGCGGCACTGCTCAGCGATAAGCTGGGCTGGATGAATGCGCAACGTATTGAGGTGTCAGGCGGTATGTTCCTGTGAGGCCTGCTGTTAAGGGGAGGGAACCCCTTAAGGAAATCCTTAAAACTGATGTGTCAAAGTACGGGCAAATATAAAAACCACTCGCGGATTTGTAACCTCTCCATTCATTGAGTTTTTTCTTAAATACTGCCTCTGTAGAATCCCCCTTCGCTATTCTCAGAGGGAGAAAAACGATGCGAGTAATCATGTTTGACAGGCAGTCGATATTTATTCATGGAGCGATACACGGTCTGCAGGAGTTAATTCCTGAAATAAATATAACGGGCGCTTGTCAGGCGGACGATTTATGGGGGCAAATATCTGCTTCACCGTCTGCTATCGTGATGATTGACGGCAATTTGATCCAGGAAGAGGAGAGTGCTTTCCTGGAAGAGCTTATGGATTCCTTCCCGGCGATACGGGTGATTATGGTTCTGGCAAGAAAAGAGGCCAGATGGGTTGAGCAGCTCATGCAGCGAAACGTGATGGCCATTATCCCCCGTAACGCTAACCCCGAACGGTTTGCCGCCGTGCTGGATTCCGTGTCGAGAGGGATGGTCTGCTTTCCCGGGGAGTGGGTTAGCCAGCAATCATCAGCACAGCCGTTACTCTGTTTAAGCGAGCGTCAGCGCGAGGTACTCAAACTGCTGGCAGCGGGGGAGTCAAATAAAGAGATTGGCCGCAATCTCAACATCAGCGCGGCCACGGTAAAAGCGCATCTGGAAGCACTTTTTCGGCGGCTGGAGGTGAAAAACCGGACCCAGGCGGCCATGTACTATACCCGGGCGATAGCCTGATACAGCGCGTTCAGACGTGAAGGCGTCTCGGCGAAACTGAATATCAATACTACCAATGCATCATGCTGCTGTTGGGTTAATGGGCGTGTTATATTTTCCCGCAGCAGCCTCTCACATAACTGAATATCTTCCTGAAGCAAACATTCTGCCTGAAGCGGAGTAATGCCACCGTGAAAATTGTCCTCCTCATGGATCGCATGTCCATAGCCGATCACCCATAAACCATTTTCATCACGATATTTCTCCAGTGAAAGCCCCTGATGCTTCTTTATTAAATCAATGGCGGCATAAGAGATATTCAGCGCATGACCTTTCATATTCATTTCCTCGTAATGGCGATACTGTAGAGGAATTGAACAATGAAGAATATCCGCCAAATGGCTGTTGATCAGGCGTTATGGTTCAGATATTCGTGCCGCAATAAACCCAATAACCAGTCATTTTGCCAGCGTCCGGAAAGGTAATAGCTCTCGCGAAGCTCCCCCTCCAGACGAAAGTGGGCTTTTTCCAGCAGACGTCTGGAGGCGACATTTCCCGCCGTGACGGTGGCGGTGAGCCGACGTAGTCCGCCCTCACGAAAGGCGTAATCGCAAAGCGCCTGCAGGGATTCGAAACCGTAACCTTTCCCCTGCGCCTCGGGTGCAAAAAGAAAGCCCACTTCAGCGCAATCGTCCTCACGATGAATATACCCGGTCACGCCCAGCGGTGCCTGAGAGGTGGCATCACGGACGACGAGACACAGCCAGTGCGTGCTGCCCGGCGTCCAGAGGGGCAGACGAGAATCAAACGCCTCACGAATCGCGGCAACGGGACGGTCTTCCGCCACAAAGCGCATCACGTCAGGATGTTGCTGCAACGCCAGAAAAAAGGGCCAGTCATGCTCCTGCAGAGGCGAGCAGTTCAGGCGTGAAGTCATTAAAACCGGCATTAAGATTCTCCTGAAACATTTTTAATGATTTTAGGGTTGTCACTTTATTTCAACAGAAAGTCAGGTATGGTTAAGCATGTATAAATAAAAGAAAAATGGCCATAAGTGCCCATTCCTGATGTCTTCGTTGTCGCTTAAGGAAAACAATGACTCTCAGCACATCACATCATATTCGCGAACAGTTTGAACACTGTCTGGCGGTCATTCGCCAGGCGTCGGTTGAAATTTTGCTTCTCCTGAATGTACATGTTTCTGAGGGAAAAGATCCACGCTGGCTCCTGGAACAACTGGATAGCGCACGTTTAGCGCTCGGGGGATGGGCAGCCGTTGCGAAGACGCTCAATCTGAATGATGCCGAGATGTCGGAATTTACGCTGCAGCTGCGCCTGCTGCAGCAGCGCGTTCCAAAGTATGAAAGCGGGCAGGATGTCAGCGAAAACCAGCTGATTGCGGCGATGCGCTTTGTGACCACGCTGGAACATCTTCGTTTGCAGCAGCCGTTGCTGACTTACAGCACGGAGCTGGCAACGGGTAGCGAACTGCAGCAACAGCAGGCGCACAAGCAGGTTCGCGCCATTGAGCTGATGATTAAAGGACTTATTCAGCAGGCCTGGCCCGATCAGGTGCGGCTCAATAATCATCTCAAGACCTTATTTAATGCCGACCGGGTAAGACGCTGGCTGAAGCTCGGGGAGATCAACGATATCCTGAGTGGGATGATGTTCAGTGAACTGGCGCAGATGCTGGTGGATAAAAAAGAGTTCAGCCGGTATTACGCCTCGCTGTTTAACGATCCTGCCATGCTGACGCTCCTGGTAGAACCGCGTAAAACGCTGCAAACCTTCCTTGATGATATTCGGCAAATTCGCAACAACATCACGGTTCAGAAAACGTTAAGTTCGGCGCAAATTCAGCTGCTGGATAACTACTACATGCAGATATCCCGACCGGTTCAACGTGCATTCGAAGAGGGGAGAACGCGCGTCAACCCGGCCGGATTGATGGCGGTGGACGCCAGTGAACTGCACACTTTCTGGGAAAAGGCGCAGAAAATGGATCGGGTTACCGGTGGCGATCTGTTTGAGGTTCGTGACACGATTGAAAAGCCGACCCAGCGCGCGCCGCGCACGCCCGAACAGCGTGAGCAGCTTATCTCCGGTGCGTTATGGGGCGCGGTTGGCGTGATGGTAATCGCCATCCTGGTGGGCGGCTTCTGGCTGGTGACCAGCAGCAAACCGCAGTCGTCGGCCGAACACACTGCGCAAGCGGCTCCGCCGAAAGATATGCGCGAAACCCCTTCTGCGCGCGAGACGCTGACCCGCATGGGGGTGACCTGGGACGACAATAATTTCCGTTCAGCGATTAACCGCAACGATACTCGTGTCGCGCAGCTCTTTTTGCAGGGCGGGATGGACTGGAAGCTGTCATGGACCGAAGAGGCGATGTCGGCAGGCCATGACGACGTGCTGGAGCTCATGCTGCGCTACCGACGGAACATGACGGAAGAGAAGCCATGCCGTCGCTTTATCAACACGCTCAGCCACGCGATGTCGAACGGTGAATCCCTGACCTCAGTGCGTAAAGCGTATCTCAAAGCGTTCTGCACCGTGCCCGCCGTGGTGAAGCGCCAGCAGCACGATCTGGATATGGCTACGCGGCGTGCGCAGTCGCAACCGGATGCCACCACGAAAAAATGGCAGTCCATTCAGACTGCCATTTATGAGGTGATTCGCTGAACCCTTTACCCTATGGGAGAGGGCCGGGGTGAGGGCACCAGACCGCACCCCACTCAAGGCTCCCCATACAACCCTATCAGCCGTCGCACTACGCCGTTGGTCCAGCCGAAGCCGTCCTGAAGGGGATACTCACCCCCGCCACCCTCGCGTGGCGTACTGCTGGCGATATGATACTTCTCAATCAGCTTGTGGTGGGTCTTATAAAAATGATTCACCGTCTGCAGCCAGCTCCAGGCGATCTCATCGCCCAGTGAGTCATTGCCATACTGCTTGAACCCCTGAATGGCCATCCACTGCAGCGGGGCCCAGCCGTTGGGTTTATCCCACTGTTCGCCGGTTTCATACTCGGTTGCCAGAATCCCGCCCGGCGTCAGCAGTCGCGTTTTCACCGCATCCGACAGTCGATCGGCCTGTTCATGCGTGGCCATACCGACGTACAGCGGCACAATGCTCGCCGCAGAGAACAGCGCCATCACTTCGCGGCGCCAGTCATAGTCGCGATAGCAGCCGCTTTCTTCATCCCAGAGGTAGCGGTTAATCGCGGCGCGGCGATCGCTGGCCTTCTGATGGAACAGTTCAGCGGTCTCTTTATCCCCTTTCGACGCCGAGATATTGGCGATAGTACTCTCCAGCTTGAACAGGAAGGCATTCAAATCGATCGGGATAAACTGCGTGGTGCGAATGCTGGCCAGTCGGCCAGGCTCACGCAGCCAGCGGGAGGAGTAATCCCAGCCGGAGGCCGCACCCGCGCGCAAGTCACGATACACTTCGTTTGGCGGACGTCCGGAGTGACGGGCCGTTTCTACGTCCTCAATCCACGATTCGTCCCGGGGCGTGTCGCGGTCGTCCCAGTAGCGGTTGAGCAATGATCCATCCGGCATACGTACCGCGCTGCGATAGGCCTGATTAAGCAGCAGCGACTCGGCACCGTCCATCCAGAAGGCGTGCTCCATCTTGAGGTGCTCAAGGTAACGCTTCGCGCCGCGTACCCCGTCCTCTTCAAACAACTCGACCATCAGGGCAAAGACCGGCGGCTGAGAGCGGCTGAGGTAATAGGTACGGTTACCGTTTGGGATATGCCCGTAGCGTTCGATCAGCCACGCGAAGTTATCCGCCATACACTTCAGCAGGTCGTTACGTCCGCTCTCCGCCAGCCCCAGCATGGAGAAATAGGAGTCCCAGTAATAGGTCTCACTGAATCGCCCGCCGGGCACAATATAGGCCTGCGGTAACACCAGCAGAGAGGACCAGGGGATATGGTCCTGCGGTTCGCGCGTCAGCACCGGCCACAGGCTGTCAATGTGCTCTTTTAGCGACAGACCGGGGTCAGAAACATATTCCGTGCCGTAGGTGGCCGGTAGCCAGAAGTGGTTCTCTACAAACTGGCGCAGGTCGAAATCCCGGTGACGTTTCACTTTACGATAGCGGATCAGGATATCCAGCGGGTCCATCTTCGGCGCGCAGTCAGGGAAGGTTTTGCTGTCCGCGAACAGGCGTGTTGACTGAACATGCTCGAACAGTTCCAGATAGCGATCGGCGGGCGTCAGGGCATCGGAGGCGGGTAGCCCCTCGATCATTTCGGGTTCCGGCTCCGCCTCAATCATTTCATCCAGTTTCAACTCGCAGGGATCGGTCTCGTAGCGCAGCTCTTCTGCGATCTCGAATTCGATATTCTCGGTAGCCTGTAGTTTCTGGTTGAACATGGTGATAGGGACCTCCGGTTGTGTGTACTTAAAGACAGTTTTTTTCCGGGCGTCTTATAAGCGTAGACATTCGCTTCGGTAGATGGGGAGGGAAATGTGCGGTAGATCACTATTTTCGGAGCATTCGTTTTGCAACGATTTATGAATGTGAATAAAAAAAGCCCCTCCGGGGAGGGGCTTCTGCCTTAACGCATGGTAACAAATTCTTCCGCGGCGGTTGGATGGATTGCCACGGTGTTGTCGAAGTCTTTCTTGGTCGCGCCCATTTTCAGCGCCACGGCGAAGCCCTGCAGGATCTCATCCATGCCGAAGCCAATGCCGTGGATACCCACAATCTTCTCGTCCGGGCCCACGCAGACCAGCTTCATGCGGCATGGCTGACGGTGAGAGGTGACGGCGGTATACATCGCGGTGAACGCGGATTTATACACTTTCACCTGGTCGTCGCCATACTGCTCGCGCGCCTGCGGCTCGGTTAAGCCAACGGTGCCGATGGGCGGATGGCTGAAGACCACGGTCGGGATGTTGGTGTAATCGAGATGCTCGTCAGGCTTGTTGTTAAACAGACGTTCGGAGAGACGACGTCCCGCCGCAACGGCCACCGGGGTCAGCTCTACGGCACCGGTGTTATCGCCAACTGCGTAAATGCCCGGTACGCTGGTGTTCTGGAACTTATCGACGACGATATAACCTTTTTCGTCGGTTTTCACGCCGGTCACGGCCAGGTTAAAGTTGTCATTCGCTGGTTCACGACCAATCGCCCAGATCAGGCAGTCGACGGTCTGGCTGCGGCCATCTTCCAGCTCCAGCGTCAGGCTGCCGTCCGCATTTTTCACTACCGCTTTCGGCACCGCGTGGGTGTGGAGTGTTGGGCCTTCAGCGTTCATGACTTCAACCAGCGTCTCGACAATCAGCGGGTCAAAGCTGCGCAGCGGCGCGTGTTTACGCACAAACAGGTGCGCTTCCGCGCCAAGGCCGTTGATCACGCCCGCCAGTTCTACCGCAATGTAACCCGCGCCAACCACGGCAACGCGCTTAGGCAGCGCAGGCAGTTCAAAGAAACCGTCTGAGTCGATGCCGTATTCCACGCCCGGAATGTCCGGGTGGCTCGGACGACCGCCGGTGGCGATCAGGATATGATCGGCGGTGATCGTCTCACCGTTCACTTCGATCGTTTTCGCATCCACAAAGCGGGCAAAGCCGTGGATCACATCGACGTTGTTCTTACCCAGCACGTTGTCGTAGGAGGTGTGAATACGGTCGATGTAGGCGGTACGGCTGGCGATCAGCTTGTCCCAGTCAAAGTGATTGAGGGTGGTATCAAAGCCGTAATCCGGGCCGTACATATGGATCGCTTCGCGGATTTGCGCCGCGTGCCACATCACCTTCTTCGGTACACAACCCACGTTCACGCAGGTGCCGCCCAGCGCTTTAGCTTCGATCAGCGCACATTTCTGGCCATACATGGCCGCGCGGTTGATGGAGGCGATGCCGCCGCTGCCGCCGCCGATTGCGATGTAGTCATAATGCTTAGTCATAGCTTTTATCCTTAATCGTGAATTGCCGCGATTGTATACCTGAAATCAATAGTTTCCACCGATGGCTGCGATTACTCCGGCACGATCCAACTGACGGTGGCGTGGCCTGTACCCGCAGGCACCAGCGTTTTGTGCAGCCACGGCAGTACGTTGTTCATCTGCGCTTCGAGCTTCCACGGCGGGTTAATCACAATCATGCCGGAGGCGGTCATGCCGCGCTGGTCGCTGTCCGGGCGCACGGCCAGCTCAATCTGGAGGATTTTGCGGATCCCGGTCGCTTCCAGATCTTTGATCATGCGTTTGATTTGCGCGCGCAGCACCACCGGGTACCACAGGGCGTAAGTGCCGGTGGCAAAACGTTTGTAGCCTTCGTGGATGCCGGTCACCACCGCCTGATAGTCGGTTTTGATTTCGTACGGCGGATCGATCAGCACCAGGCCGCGGCGGGAAACGGGCGGCAGTTTGGCTTTCAGCTGCTGGTAGCCGTCGGCTTTCTCCACGCGGGCGCGGTTATCTTTCTGAAATTCAGAGCGCAACAGCGGGAAATCGCTGGGATGCAGTTCGGTCAGCTGAATGCTGTCCTGCTCGCGCAGCAGCTGGCGGGCAATCAGCGGTGAGCCTGGGTAGTAGCGCAGCTGGCCGTTGCGGTTGAAGTGGTTCACCACGCCGATGTACGGTTCCAGTTCGGCTGGCAGGTCGTCCTGCTGCCAGATGCGGGCGATCCCTTCCAGATATTCACCGGTACGCTCGGCATGCTCGCCGCTCAGCTGATAACGGCCCGCGCCCGCGTGGGTGTCCAGATAGAGAAACGGCTTCTCTTTCTCTTTGAGCGATTCAATGATCAGGCTCTGAACGGTGTGTTTGAGGACGTCGGCATGGTTGCCAGCGTGGAAGCTGTGGCGATAACTGAGCATGGGTAATGATTTTCCGCTGAATTGACGATTTGCCACAGTTTACAGCAGAACGGCACAGATTACCCGCAGGCCCGGTAAGCGCAGCGCCACCGGGCGCTTTTCCACGACGTCCGGCATTGAAATCCTCTACACTTAACCCCATTAATTAATGATATGCACAGCGCCGGATGCGCGCTTCATTCACCTATTTCAACAGGACAGCGTTTATGACCAATCCATTACTGACGCCTTTTTCGTTGCCGCCGTTTTCTAAAATCCTCCCTGAGCATGTGGTTCCAGCCGTTACGCAATCGCTGGACAACTGCCGCGCGGCGGTAGAAAGCGTGGTGGCGCAGGGCGCACCGTACACCTGGGAAAATCTGTGTCAGCCGCTGGCCGAAGTGGACGACGTGCTGGGACGTATCTTCTCCCCGGTAAGCCACCTGAACTCGGTGAAAAACAGCCCGGAACTGCGCGAGGCCTATGAACAAACCCTGCCGCTGCTCTCGGAGTACAGCACCTGGGTCGGCCAACACGAAGGGCTGTACAAAGCGTATCGCGATCTGCGTGACGGCGACCATTACGCCGAGCTGAACACGGCGCAGAAAAAATCGGTCGATAACGCCCTGCGTGATTTCGAGCTGTCCGGGATTGGTCTGCCAAAAGAGAAGCAGGTTCGCTACGGTGAAATCGCCGCGCGCCTGTCCGAGCTGGGCAACCAGTACAGCAACAACGTCCTCGACGCCACCATGGGCTGGACGAAGCTGATTACCGATGAATCCGAGCTGGCCGGGATGCCGGAAAGCGCGCTGGCAGCAGCGAAAGCGCAGGCCGAAGCGAAAGAGCAGGAAGGCTATCTGTTAACGCTGGATATCCCAAGCTACCTGCCGGTAATGACCTACTGCGACAACCAGGCCCTGCGTGAAGAGATGTACCGCGCCTACAGCACGCGCGCCTCCGATCAGGGGCCGAATGCCGGTAAGTGGGACAACAGCCCGGTGATGGCGGAAATCCTCGCCCTGCGTCACGAGCTGGCACAGCTGCTGGGCTTCGAAAACTACGCCGACAAATCCCTCGCCACCAAAATGGCGGAGAACCCACAGCAGGTGCTCGACTTCCTGACCGATCTGGCAAAACGCGCCCGTCCTCAGGGTGAGAAAGAGCTGGCTCAGCTGCGTGCTTTTGCGAAAGCGGAGTTCGGCGTGGACGAGCTGCAGCCGTGGGATATTGCGTACTACAGCGAAAAACAGAAGCAGCATCTTTACAGCATCAGCGACGAGCAGCTGCGCCCGTACTTCCCGGAAAACAAAGCCGTTAACGGCCTGTTCGAAGTGGTGAAGCGCATCTACGGCATCACAGCCAAAGAGCGAACCGATATCGACGTCTGGCATCCGGACGTGCGCTTCTTCGAATTGTATGACGACAAGAATGAGCTGCGCGGCAGCTTCTACCTTGATCTCTACGCGCGTGAGAATAAGCGTGGCGGAGCGTGGATGGATGACTGCGTCGGCCAGATGCGTAAAGCCGACGGTTCTCTGCAAAAGCCGGTCGCTTACCTGACCTGTAACTTTAACCGTCCGGTGAATGGCAAACCTGCGCTGTTCACTCACGACGAAGTGATCACCCTGTTCCACGAGTTCGGTCACGGTCTGCATCACATGCTGACCCGCATCGAAACCGCAGGCGTGGCTGGCATCAGCGGGGTACCGTGGGATGCGGTCGAGCTGCCAAGCCAGTTTATGGAAAACTGGTGCTGGGAGCCGGACGCGCTGGCGTTTATCTCTGGTCACTATGAGACCGGCGAACCGTTGCCGAAAGAGCTGCTGGATAAAATGCTGGCGGCCAAGAACTACCAGGCAGCGATGTTCATCCTGCGTCAACTGGAGTTCGGCCTGTTTGATTTCCGTCTGCACGCCGAGTTTAGCCCGGAACAAGGGGCGAAAATCCTCGAAACGCTGGCCGAGATTAAAAAGCAGGTTGCTGTGATCCCTGGGCCAACCTGGGGCCGCTTCCCGCATGCGTTCAGTCACATCTTCGCAGGCGGCTATGCGGCAGGTTACTACAGCTACCTGTGGGCCGACGTGCTGGCAGCGGATGCTTTCTCCCGCTTCGAAGAAGAGGGGATCTTCAACCGTGAAACCGGCCAGTCGTTCCTCGATAACATCCTGACCCGCGGCGGTTCTGAGGAGCCAATGGTACTGTTCAAACGCTTCCGTGGCCGCGAGCCGCAGCTGGATGCGATGCTTGAGCATTACGGGATCAAAGGCTGATAGTTCGTGAAAATCTGCTTAGTGGATGAAACAGGCGCCGGAGACGGCGCCTTATCTGTTCTGGCGACCCGCTGGGGGCTGGAGCACGATGAAGATAACCTGATGGCGCTGGTGATGACACCGGAGCATCTTGAATTACGTAAGCGCGACGAAGCGAAACTCGGCGGGATTTTTGTCGATTTTGTCGGCGGTGCGATGGCGCACCGGCGCAAGTTCGGCGGCGGTCGCGGCGAGGCGGTGGCCAAAGCGGTGGGGGTTAAAGGGAACTATCTTCCGGACGTGGTCGATGCCACGGCGGGGCTGGGTCGCGATGCGTTTGTGCTGGCGTCTGTTGGCTGTCGTGTGCGAATGCTGGAGCGTAACCCGGTGGTCGCCGCATTGCTCGACGACGGGCTGACGCGTGGCTACGCGGACCCGGAAATCGGCCCGTGGCTGCAGGAGCGGTTGCAGTTGATCCACGCCTCCAGCCTGACGGCGCTCACTGATATCACCCCGCGCCCGCAGGTGGTCTATCTCGACCCGATGTTCCCGCATAAGCAGAAAAGCGCGCTGGTGAAGAAAGAGATGCGGGTGTTTCAGTCGCTGGTGGGGCCGGATTTAGATGCAGATGGTCTGCTGGAGCCTGCCCGACAGCTCGCAACGAAGCGGGTGGTGGTGAAGCGCCCTGACTACGCGCCGCCCCTGGCGGACGTGGCCACGACTAACGCGGTGACCACGAAAGGGCACCGGTTTGATATCTATTCAGGTACACCGGAATAAAAAAAGCCGGGTGGCGGCTTCGCCTTACCCGGCCTACATCCTCGATCTATTCCTTCTCCCTTTGGGAGTGGGTTAGGGTGAGGGGAATTTAACGCACTTACTCGTCTTCTTCGTCACGCAGTGGAACAATAAGCATATCCACGTGAACGGTGTTGATCAGCTGGCGCGCGGACGACATCAGCTTGCTCCAGAAGTCCTGGTGGTGACCGCATACGACCAGGTCCATGTCATATTTCTTAATCGCATCAACCAATACCTGACCCAGGTCGCCGCTGCCGCTCAGGGTCTCGGTAATCGGGTAGCCCGCGTTGGTGGACAGTTCGCTCAGGGCGTGATGCGTCTCTTCGGAGATGCGCTTCTGCATATCGCCGAGATTCACGTCGATCAGACCGGTATAGAGGTCGGAGTAATTCACATCAACGTGAATCAGGGAAACTTTCGCGTTGTAGGGGCGTGCCATGGATACCGCTTTATCAACCAGCACTTTGCTCTCCGGAGAGAGGTCTACCGCGATGAGAATGTGTTTGTAAGCCATAGTGTTACTCCTTCCTTAAGTTATCGATGACTAAATGAGAATGCCGTCGTCTGATACTTTCATTACGGCCCAGTTAAACATATTTTTCAAGCTTTGGTGTTGATAACGATTAACCTTGTGGCAAAAAAATTAACGGATCTCCTACACTATTTAATGAGCCGTTCGGATATTAAAACGCGAACCGGATCGACTTTTGGTCATTCTTTCACTGAACTGTCTGTCAGGGCATTGGGGTGCGGGAGCTCAGGAGCCTTGCTCCGTGGGCGGACGCCGGGGAGGATGTATGATTAGCACCGTCGCATTGTTTTGGGCGTTATGCGTAGTTTGCATAGTGAATATGGCGCGCTACTTCTCATCGTTACGTGCGCTGTTAGTGGTACTTCGTGGTTGCGATCCGTTGCTTTATCAGTATGTGGACGGTGGAGGGTTCTTCACATCGCATGGACAGCCCAGCAAACAGATGCGACTGGTGGGATACATCTACTACCAGCGTTACCGCGATCATCACGATGAAGAGTTTATCCGTCGCTGCGAGCGTCTGCGTCGGCAGTTCATTCTGACCAGCGCCCTGTGCGGGCTGGTTGTGGTCAGTATGATTGCATTGATGATTTGGCACTGAGCATAAAAAAAGCGGGTCAGTTTCCTGACCCGCTTTTTGTCGCCTTCAGCTGATTAGATCAGCTTCAGCGAAATCCAGTACAGACCACCAGACAGCAGGATGGACGCCGGAAGGGTGAACACCCAGGCCATCAGGATGTTGGTCACGGTTTTGCGCTGCAGACCGCCACCGTCAACAATCATGGTACCTGCCACGGACGAGGAGAGTACGTGGGTGGTGGATACCGGCATCCCGGTGTAGCTCGCCAGGCCGATAGAAACCGCCGCCGTCATCTGCGCGGACATCCCCTGCGCATAGGTCATGCCTTTCTTACCGATCTTCTCGCCGATGGTGGTTGCAACACGACGCCAGCCAATCATTGTACCGATACCCAGTGCCAGCGCGACGGCCATGATGATCCAGATTGGCGCGTACTCAATGGTGTTGAGCATATCGCTTTTCAGTTTCTTCAGAAGACGTTTGTCGTCGGCATTCACCTCTGGCAGTTTCGCGACTTTATCGGTCACGTCAGAGATGCAGAGCATGATACGACGCAGCTGACCACGCTGTTCAACGGCCAGTTTGTCGTAGCTTTCGATATCGCCCAGCATGCCTTTGGCGCGTTCCAGCGCGTTAATCGCGTTTGCCGGATGGCAGTGGAATTCGCCCGGCGCGGTAGTTGCACCGGCTTCCGGAGATGGGATCAGCTGATCAACGCCGGTCGCTTTTTTCAGCAGATAGGGATGCTGCTGGAAATAGGTCTCAACGTTGTTGACGGCATCACGGGTACGGGTGATTTCGTAACCAGAGGCGTTCATGTTAACCACGAAACCTGCCGGTGCGACACCGATCAGTACCAGCATCACCAGACCAATGCCTTTCTGCCCATCGTTCGCGCCATGAGAGAAGGCCACGCCGATAGCGGAAATGATCAGCGCGATACGCGTCCAGAATGGCGGTTTTTTCTTACCGTCTTTCTTCTCACGCTCTGCTGGCGTCAGGTGGATGCGCGCACGTTTCTTGGTGTTGCTCCAGTAGCGACGCAGGATGAAAATCAATCCACCCGCAACCACCAGACCCACAATTGGAGAGATGATCAGAGAACCGAAAATGCCCAGTACTTTAGGCAGGTTCAGCGCATCAACGACGGATGTCCCGGTCATCAGGGCGTTCGTTAACCCGATACCGATAATCGCGCCGATGAGAGTGTGAGAGCTGGATGCAGGCAGGCCAAAATACCAGGTACCGAGGTTCCAGATAATGGCAGCAAGCAGCATTGAGAACACCATGGCAAGGCCATGACCGGAACTCACGTTAAGCAGCAGATCCGTTGGCAACATATGCACGATCGCATACGCCACGCTCAGTCCGCCCAGAAGGACACCAAAAAAGTTAAATACCGCCGCCATAACAACCGCAAGTTGCGATCGCATTGCGCGAGTGTAGATAACCGTTGCTACTGCGTTTGCAGTGTCGTGGAAGCCGTTGATCGCTTCGTAAAACAGTACAAAAACCAGAGCAAGCAATAATAAAAGCCCGGTATGTAAATCCAGGCCGGCAAACAAATGTAGCATAGGACGTTACGCCATTTTGAGGACATGAACGCGGCGCATTATCCAGGACAAATGCGCAACGGGCAAAGTGAAATATAGACTTTTTTTGACATACCACCTGATTTGAGAAAAGTGCTTGAAGGGATAATCGTTAAATTTCAATGGAATGGCTTTGTAAGAACTTTTTACGCTGGTGTGACCACAGAGGAAACTTTACAATCCGCGGCAGTTAACGAAGAGGATTTTGACGTGGAAAGGTTTGATGCCGTGGTAATTGGCGCCGGTGCGGCGGGTATGTTTTGTGCGGCGATGGCCGGACAGGCGGGTCGTCGTGTGCTGTTACTGGACAACGGAAAAAAGCCTGGCCGCAAGATCCTGATGTCGGGCGGTGGGCGTTGTAACTTCACCAATCTTTATGTCGAACCCGCGGCGTATTTGAGCCAAAACCGTCATTTTTGCAAATCTGCACTGGCGCGTTACACCCAGTGGGACTTTATCGACCTGGTGGGCAAGCACGGCATCGCGTGGCATGAAAAGACGCTGGGACAGCTGTTCTGCGACGACTCCGCGCAGCAGATTGTCGATATGCTGGTCGCCGAGTGCGAGAAGGGCGGCGTGGTGATGCGTCTGCGCACGGAAGTGCTGGAGGTCGCCCGCGACGAACAGGGGTACACGCTGCAGCTGAACGGTGAAACCGTCAGTGCTGATAATCTGGTCATCGCCAGCGGTGGCCTCTCTATGCCGGGTCTGGGCGCGTCCCCGTTCGGCTATAAGATTGCCGAGCAGTTTGGTCTTAAGGTACTGCCCACGCGCGCGGGTCTGGTGCCGTTCACGCTGCACAAACCCCTTCTTGAACAGCTTCAGACGCTTTCTGGCGTCTCCGTTCCTTCCGTCATGACTGCCGAAGACGGGACGGTATTCCGTGAAAACCTGCTCTTTACCCATCGGGGGCTCTCTGGCCCGGCGGTACTGCAAATCTCCAGCTACTGGCAGCCGGGTGAATTTGTCACGGTGAATCTGGTGCCGGACTGCGACCTGGACGCGTTCCTCAACGAGCAGCGCGAGGCGCACCCGAATCAGAGCCTGAAAAACACGCTGGCGATGCAGCTGCCAAAACGTCTGGTGGAGTGCCTTCAGGTGCTGGGGCAGATCCCGGACGTATCGCTTAAGCAATTGAACAGCCGCGAGCAAGAGACGCTGGTGGAGACGCTGACAAACTGGCGCGTTCAGCCAAACGGCACCGAGGGGTACCGCACGGCGGAAGTGACGCTGGGCGGCGTTGATACAAATGAACTCTCCTCGCGCACCATGGAAGCCCGCAACGTGCCGGGGCTCTACTTTATCGGCGAAGTGATGGACGTCACCGGCTGGCTCGGCGGGTATAACTTCCAGTGGGCGTGGGCAAGTGCCTGGGCGTGTGCGCAGGCGCTGGCCGAAAAGAACAGTTAATATTTATTTTTTTTGCGTGCTGTGCCCTTAACGGGCTCGCGCTTTTTATTGTCTGCATGGTGTTTTGTATCCAAAAAAGGGTTGTGTATGTCAGCTGCTCATCTCGGTTTCCCGACGGAAACCGTTGTTGTCTTTGTGGTGATGGCCGTTGGGGCGATGTTTATCGACCTCTTTATGCACCGTCACGATAAACCTGTCTCGCTGAAAAGCGCGGCGATGTGGTCCATCTTCTGGGTCATGATGGCGATGGCGTTCGCCGGGTTCCTGTATGTCCACCACGGTGCAGAGATGGCGAGCCTGTTCCTCACCGGCTATGCGCTGGAAGAGGTGCTTTCCGTCGATAACCTGTTTGTGATGATGGCGATTTTCGCCTGGTTCGGCGTGCCGGATAAGTACCGTCACCGCGTGCTCTACTGGGGTGTGCTGGGGGCGATTGTTTTCCGCGGTATTTTCGTGGCGATCGGAACCAGCCTGCTGAGCCTGGGGCCGTACGTGGAGGTCATTTTTGCGCTGGTTGTCGGCTGGACGGCGGTGATGATGCTCAAACGCAATGAAGAGAGTGACGAAGTGGAAGATTACTCCGGCCATCTCGCGTACCGCCTGGTGAAGCGCTTCTATCCGGTCTGGCCGAAAATCAGCAGCAATGCCTTTATCCTGACCCAGAAAGAGGTGGATGCGGAGCTTGAAAAGCCGGAAAACCAGGACGTCATGGTCGGGCGCGTGAAGAAGGCGAAACGCTACGCGACGCCGCTGCTGCTTTGCGTGGCAGTGGTGGAACTTTCTGACGTGATGTTCGCATTTGACTCCGTACCGGCCATTATTGCCGTGAGCCGCGAGCCGCTGATTATCTATAGCGCCATGATGTTCGCCATTCTCGGCCTGCGTACCCTCTACTTTGTGCTGGAAGCGCTGAAGCAGTATCTGGTCCACCTTGAGAAAGCCGTGGTGTTGCTGCTGTTCTTCGTGGCGTTCAAGCTGGGGTTAAATGCCACCGATCACTTCTGGCATCACGGGTACAGCATTGGCGCGACGGCGAGCCTGTTTGTGGTCTTAGGCGTGCTGGCGCTGGGGATTATTGCGAGCGTGATGTTCCCTGGGAAACGTGAGGCCTGATGCTTTGCCTTTCTCCCTCTCCCCGTGGGAGAGGGCTGGGGTGAGGGCACCAGACCGCACCTAACCCTTAATCGGCGAATTCCGGCGCTTGCGCGGGTGGTGGAAATGCCGCCAGTGAGGATCCTGCGCCGCGGCCAGCAGCTCGTGGTCGCCGCGGGTATCTCCCCAGGCGCGCAGGTGATAGGCCTTCAGATCGCCATACACTTTTTCCAGTCTTGCGACTTTCTGGGCACAGCGGCAGTTATTGCCGGTGATGCGTCCTGTCAGCTTGCCGTCTTTCACTTCCAGCTGGGTGCCAATCAGCTTAATACCGAGCTTATCCGCCCAGGGCTGAAGCACCAGCGCCGGAGAGGCAGAACAGATCGTCACCTCCGCACCGGAATTCACCTCCGCCGCCACGGCCAGAACCCCTTCGGGGCGCATCAGCTTGTTCCAGTATTTTTCGCAAAATGCTTCCGCCTGCTGGCGCAGCCAGTGCTCATCCACTCCCGTCAGGAATGTTTTGATCAGCACTTCCTTGAGCTCATCCCGGGTCAGCTTGCGGCGAACGCAGTGCAGCGTAGGTAACGCCATGCGCACCAGGCGGCCTGCGAAGTAGCGTTTCCCAAAGGCAAAACGCAGGAAAGGGATAAAGCTATCGTGGTGCGTTAGTGTCCCATCAAAATCAAAGACAGAGAGCACGCTGGATTTAGCCACCGTCTCGTCGGCAATCATATTGGTCATAAATACGTCTTAGCTGAAATACACATTCTGCGGATCAGTTTACCTGCTTTATCTGAACAGTCCTTACATCACCACTCTTTTTTTCACGATCTTGCGATCTAAAAGTGAGTCCATTTTTGGCCTCGATAGTCGTTGGTGAAAAAATGAGCTGTCTATATTATCGCCACATCGAAAGATATTTCGGGGGAACATTGGCCCCCACGCGTAAGGAAAAATTCACTCTAAGCCACAATTTTTGATATGACGTTAAGATCGCTTATTTCAATCCTCACACTCAGTTTTGCTTCGTTTTCTGCAATGAGTTTTCAACTGCCTGCATCGATGATCTCGATGAATTCTGCGTTTGCGGAATCACCCGCGAAATCGGCGCTGTTTCATCAGGAAACGGGCCCGCTGCGCTCGCGCATTCTCGATCAATACCAGAAGTGGAAGGGAACCCAGTATCAGTGGGGCGGCACGAGCCACCGCGGCGTGGATTGCTCTGCACTGATGCAGCACCTGTTCAGCGATGCGGCGAATCTTAATTTGCCGCGCACGACCAGCGAGCAAATCCATCGCGGCGTGCAGGTGGCGCAGTACCGTCTTAAGGCCGGCGACCTGGTCTTCTTCCAGACGGGGCCAAACCGAAAGCATGTCGGTGTCTACATCGGTGACAACCGGTTTATTCACGCCTCCAGCAGCCAGGGGGTGGCGGTGTCAACCCTGACCGATGACTACTGGCAAGCACATAACATCACGGCCCGCCGCGTGACGGGCAGTGCGGCGTAACGGGATCAGATGATGTCATCCACCACGCCACCGTCAACGCGCAACGCTGCGCCCGAGGTGGCGGAGGCCTGAGGCGAACAGACATAAATCACCATATTGGCCACCTCTTCTACCGTGGCCGCACGCTGGATAACCGAGCTGGGGCGGTTGGCCATGACAAATTCTTTCGCCAGCTGCTCCAGCGATTTCCCGGTTTTCTCGATTTCATCTTTCATCATTTCAGCGAAACCGTCCGACAGGGTGGGCCCCGGCAGTACGCTGTTCACCGTCACGCCGCTTCCCGCCACGAACTTCGCCAGCCCGCGCGCGAGCGAGAGCTGTGCCGTTTTGGTCACCCCGTAGTGGATCATATCCGCCGGAATATTGCATGCCGATTCGGAAGAGATAAACACCACCCGTCCCCAGCCTTTTTTCACCATGCCTGGCAGCAGAGCGCGGGAAAGACGCACGCCGGACATCACGTTGGTCTGCCAGTAACGCTCCCAGGTTTCATCGTCGGTGCTATAGAAGTCCTGCGGGCCGTAAATTCCGGCGTTGTTCACCAGAATATCGACATCACTTGCGACCTTCAGCAGCGACTCCACCCCTTCTGCCGTACTGAGATCGGCAATGGCGGCACGCACCTGTACGCCGGGTACAACCTGCTGTAACTGCTGAATACCCTTGTTCACCGAGTCGATGCTGCGGCCATTCACGATCACTTCCGCGCCGCTTTCCGCCAGGCCTCTGGCAATGGCGAACCCGATACCGCCGGTTGAGGCAGTCACCAGCGCCACTTTCCCCGCAAAGTCGATTTTCATCTTCTGCTCCTTATCGTTTTAGCGTTCGGACCTTAAAGCGTAGCAGGTGGTGATGACGGCTCCTGACTAAAAAGGCGCAGCAGGGTTTCAACCTGCTCATCCAGCGGGGCGAGGGTACGTTTCACGATCAAATGCAGCGGCGTGGCCCGGCGGACACCGTGGTTCAGCGGAAGGATTTTCAGTAAGCCTCGCTCCAGCAGGGGCTGGATGCGTTCCTCTGGCAGCCAGCCGTAGCCGACCTGAGAGACAACCGCCTCTATGGCAGCATCAATGGTGGAGAACGTCCACGACTCGCCGGCAGCCCGCGCGGCGTTCTGGCTGTCCGCAATCTGGATAAGCGGCCACGGGCGCAGCATCTCATCATTAAGCGGTGCATCAAGACAAAAGAGCGGATGCTGGTAATGCGCCACGGCGACAAAGTCGATATTCATCAGCCACTCGCCAAGCCCGGTAATGTCCTGGCGGCGGGTCAGGACCATCACGTCCGCTTCGTCGTTTATCGTGTCCGCGCGGCTATTTTCCAGCACCTCGGTAAGGCGCACCTGGGTTTGCGGATACCGTTGCTGGAATTGTCTTAAAATCGCGAACAGCCTGCGGCGGGGAAAAATACTGTCTACGATCAGATCGACTCGGGTGCGCATGCCGCTATGCAGCGTCGCGGCGCGCGTCTCAACATAAGAGAACGCTTTCAGCAGCGGTTTTACCTGATTCAGCAATAATTCTCCTGCGGGCGTGAGGACTGCCCGTCTCCCTTCCACCACCAGCAGCGCAATGCCCAGGCGCTCCTGGAGTAAAGAGAGGTTGTAACTGACGGAAGACTGGCTGCGGTGTGTCTGTTCTGCCGCTTTGGCAAAACTCCCGGCCTCGACCACTTTTTCCAGGAGTGACCACTGTTCAAGAGTTGTTTTATGCATGACATATCTAATTTTTGAATTAATTTGATTCAAACATAGCGTTATTCATTCATTTTTTGAAGGGGTACG
Source organism: Enterobacter cloacae complex sp. IR5458 (assembly GCF_049238025.1). NCBI lineage: Bacteria > Pseudomonadati > Pseudomonadota > Gammaproteobacteria > Enterobacterales > Enterobacteriaceae > Enterobacter > Enterobacter cloacae complex sp. IR5458. The sequence continues at coordinate 109,393 of NZ_JBMKIF010000011.1, read as the reverse complement.
ATACGTTCATCAAAACAAAGGAGACACATCATGAGCAACTTCGACAAACATGACTTAAGCGGCTTCGTCGGCAAACATCTGGTTTATACCTACGATAACGGCTGGAACTACGAGATTTACGTCAAAAATGAAAACACCCTCGACTACCGTATTCACAGCGGCCTGGTCGGAAACCGTTGGGTAAAAGATCAGCAGGCGTATATCGTTCGCGTCGGGGAGAGCATCTATAAAATCTCCTGGACAGAGCCAACCGGTACTGACGTGAGCCTGATAGTTAACCTGGGCGACAACCTGTTCTACGGCACCATCTTCTTCCCGCGCTGGGTAATGAACAATCCGGAAAAAACCGTCTGTTTCCAGAACGATCATATTCCGCTGATGAATAGCTATCGCGATGCCGGTCCGGCATATCCCACAGAAGTGATTGATGAATTCGCGACAATCACCTTTGTGCGCGACTGTGGTCCAAATGATGACAGCGTGATTGCCTGTGCGGCCAGCGAGTTACCTGAAAACTTTCCAGAAAACTTAAAATAAGCGCGACAATTAACTAAAAAGAAAAGTTCCCGGCTATTTCATATTATTTTGAAATGGCCGGGATTTTTTTTGTTTGTTGATGTTTGGTTTAAATCATTTCCTGGCAAAACGTTGTGAAGATCACAATAAAAAATATTTAATATTAATTTAACTTGTTGTTTTTAAAGTGTCTGCTAGTAGTTCTATAACGTTATAAACGTTGTCTTAATTTTTCCCTAAGAAATGAAAGCTATTTTGATATGAGTTTATGGTTCGTTGAAATAAACGGACCGGCATTTGGTTAATATCAAAAACGTGCCATTTTTATTGCAAGGAAATTAATAATGAGTGATTTTCTGCCCTTTTCGCGACCCTCAATGGGTGCCGAAGAAATGGCGGCGGTTCAGGACGTTTTGATGTCGGGCTGGATCACCACGGGGCCTAAAAATCAGGAGCTTGAAGAGGCATTTTGTCACCTGACGGGCAATCAGCATGCGATTGCCGTCTGTTCTGCCACCGCGGGCATGCATGTCACGCTGATGGCGCTGAATATTGGCCCCGGCGATGAAGTGATCACCCCCTCCCAGACCTGGGTTTCCACGCTAAATATGATCGTGTTGCTGGGTGCCACACCGGTGATGATTGATGTGGACAACGACACGTTGATGGTGACGCCTGACGCCGTTGAAGCGGCGATAACCTCGCGTACTAAAGCCATTATCCCCGTCCATTATGCTGGCGCACCGTGTGACATCGACGCGATTCATGCCATTGGCGAACGTCACGGTATTCCCGTTATTGAAGATGCTGCCCATGCCGCCGGAACCTATTACAAGAACCGCCATGTGGGCTGGAAAGGGACGGCGATTTTTTCCTTCCACGCCATTAAAAATATGACCTGTGCAGAAGGCGGTTTAGTTGTCACGGATAACGCTCAGCTTGCTGCGCGGATCCGCAGTCTGAAATTCCACGGCCTGGGGGTGGATGCCTATGACCGCCAGACGCACGGTCGTGCACCGCAGGCTGAAGTGATCTCGCCGGGCTATAAATACAACCTGGCGGATATTAACGCCGCGCTGGCGCTGGTGCAGTTGGGCAAATTAAAAGAGGCCAACAAACGCCGTGAGGAAATCGCGCAACGCTACCTGCGGGAGCTGGCCGATACGCCGTTCCAGCCGCTGACCATTCCAGCATGGCCGCACGTTCACGCCTGGCACCTGTTTATTATTCGCGTTGATGAAGCCCGCTGCGGTATTTCACGCGACAACCTGATGGCGGCGCTGAAGGAGAAGGGCATCGGTACCGGCCTGCACTTCCGTGCGGCGCACACTCAAAAATACTACCGCGAGCGTTTTCCTGATGTATCGCTCCCGAATTCGGAATGGAATAGCGCGCGTATTTGTTCTCTCCCTCTTTTCCCGGACATGACTCATGACGACACAACCCGCGTCATTACCGCGCTCCATCAGCTTGCAGGACATTGATATGTTCAGTGCACCACCCGTACAAAAAGTTTCCGTCGTCATTCCTGTTTATAACGAACAGGAGAGCCTGCCTGAACTGATTCGCCGCACGACGGCCGCCTGCGAGACGCTTGGCAAAGCGTATGAAATTCTTCTGGTGGACGACGGCAGTAGCGATGACTCCGCAATGATGCTGACCGATGCTGCCCAGGCTGAAGGCAGCCATATTGTTGCCGTGCTGCTGAACCGTAACTACGGCCAGCACTCGGCGATCATGGCCGGATTTAGCCACGTTACGGGCGATCTGATCATCACTCTGGACGCGGATCTGCAAAACCCGCCGGAGGAGATCCCACGCCTGGTGGCGAAAGCCGATGAAGGCTATGACGTGGTCGGCACGGTGCGTCAGAACCGTCAGGACAGCCTGTTCCGCAAGCTGGCCTCACGCACTATCAACCGTCTTATCCAGCGTACGACCGGTAAAGCGATGGGCGATTACGGCTGCATGCTGCGCGCTTACCGCCGTCATATTGTCGACGCCATGCTGCATTGCCACGAGCGCAGCACGTTTATTCCGATCCTCGCTAACACGTTCGCCCGTAAGGCAACGGAAATCCCGGTCCTGCATGCCGAGCGCGAGCACGGGGAATCGAAGTACAGCTTCATGCGTCTCATCAACCTGATGTACGACCTTATCACCTGCCTGACCACCACGCCGCTGCGTCTGCTGAGCGTTTTCGGCAGCATCATCGCGCTGGCGGGGTTCGCGCTCTCCGTCCTGCTGGTGGTGCTGCGGCTGGTCTTTGGCCCGCAGTGGGCGGCTGAAGGGGTCTTCATGCTTTTTGCCGTGCTGTTTATGTTCATCGGTGCCCAGTTTGTCGGCATGGGCCTGCTCGGTGAATACATTGGCCGAATTTATAACGATGTCCGCGCACGTCCGCGCTACTTTATTCAACGTGTTGTCCGTCAGGAACACAAAGCATCTCAAGAGGAAATCCACCCATGAAAGCTGTTGTATTTGCCTATCACGATATGGGTTGCACGGGCACGCTGGCCCTGCTGGAAGCGGGCTATGACATTGCGGCAATCTTTACCCATCCGGACACGGCGGGCGAAAATCACTTTTTCAGCTCAGTGGCGCGCATCGCCGCCGAGCGGGGGATTCCGGTTTATGCCCCGGACGACGTGAACCATCCGCTGTGGGTGGAGCGCATCCGCGCGCTTGCCCCTGATGTCATCTTCTCGTTTTACTATCGCAACCTGATCTGCGACGAGATCCTCGGCCTGGCCGCAAAAGGAGCATTTAACCTTCACGGCTCACTGCTGCCAGCCTACCGTGGGCGCGCGCCGCTGAACTGGGTGCTGGTGAACGGCGAAACGGAAACGGGCGTGACCCTGCACCGGATGGTCCACCGTGCGGATGCGGGGGCCATCATTGCCCAGCACCGCGTGGCAATCGATGCGGATGAAACGGCGCTGCAGCTGCACCAGAAACTTTGCACCGTGGCACAAAGCCTGCTGCGCGACGCGCTGCCAGCTATCCTGAACGGCACCTTCAGCGAGACCGCGCAGGATGAGAGCAAAGCAAGTACCTTCGGTCGCCGCACGCCGGAGGATGGTCGTCTGGACTGGAACCAACCTGCTCGCCAGCTTCACAACCTGGTGCGCGCCGTGACCGACCCATGGCCGGGGGCATACAGCTTTGCGGGCGTGAGCAAGTTTATCGTCTGGAAATCCCGCGTGCGCGACGACATCCCGGCGGCAAAACCGGGCACCGTTGTCTCCGTCTCCCCGCTGATTGTAAGCTGCGGCGAGCAGGCGCTGGAGATTATTACCGGGCAAACCGACAGCGGTCTTTACGTGCAGGGCACGCAGCTGGCCCAGTCTCTGGGGCTGGTCGCCGGGGCGCTGATCACAAGCGCCCCGGTGGTTGCTGTTAAACGCCGCACCCGCGTGCTGATCCTCGGCGTGAACGGCTTTATCGGTAACCACCTGACTGAACGCCTGCTCAAAGACGATAACTACGAAATCTATGGCCTGGATATTGGCGCGGATGCGATCAGTCGTTTCCTCGACAACCCACGCTTCCACTTCGTGGAAGGGGATATCAGCATCCATTCCGAGTGGATTGAATACCACATTAAAAAATGTGACGTGGTACTGCCGCTGGTCGCCATCGCCACGCCTATTGAGTACACCCGTAACCCGCTGCGCGTGTTCGAGCTGGACTTCGAGGAGAACCTGAAGATCATTCGCGACTGCGTGAAATACGACAAGCGCATCATCTTCCCGTCCACCTCTGAAGTGTACGGCATGTGTACCGACAAAAACTTCGACGAAGACACCTCTAACCTGGTGGTCGGGCCGATCAACAAACAGCGCTGGATCTACTCTGTTTCCAAACAACTGCTGGACCGCGTGATTTGGGCCTACGGTGAGAAAGAGGGGCTGCGCTTTACCCTGTTCCGTCCGTTCAACTGGATGGGCCCGCGTCTGGATAACCTGAACGCGGCGCGTATCGGTAGCTCCCGTGCGATCACCCAGCTGATCCTGAACCTGGTGGAAGGCTCACCGATTAAGCTTATTGAAGGCGGCAAACAGAAACGCTGCTTCACGGATATCAGCGACGGTATCGAAGCGCTGTTCCGCATCATCGAAAACAAAGATAACCGCTGCAACGGTCAAATCATCAACATCGGGAACCCTGACAACGAAGCGAGCATTCGCGAACTGGCTGAGATGCTGCTGGCCAGCTTTGAGCGCCATCCGCTGCGAGATAAATTCCCACCGTTTGCCGGTTTCCGCGAAGTGGAAAGCAGCAGCTACTACGGTAAAGGCTACCAGGACGTTGAGCACCGTAAGCCGAGCATTCGCAATGCGAAGCGCTGCCTGAACTGGACACCGACGGTGAAGATGGAGCAAACCATTGACGAGACGCTCGATTTCTTCCTGCGCACCGTGGAGCTGTCGGAACAGGTCTCATGAAAAAAGTCGGTTTACGCATTGATGTCGACACCTTCAGGGGAACGCGTGACGGCGTCCCCAGGCTGCTGGAACTGCTGAGCAAGCACGGTGTGCGTGCCAGCATCTTCTTCAGCGTGGGGCCTGACAACATGGGACGCCATTTATGGCGTCTGATTAAACCGGCATTTCTGTTCAAAATGCTGCGCTCACGCGCAGCATCTCTCTACGGCTGGGATATTCTGCTGGCCGGCACCGCCTGGCCCGGTAGACGCATCGGCGCGGGTAACGAAGCGGTTATCCGTGAGGCGGCGCAGCAGCATGAGGTCGGCCTGCATGCCTGGGATCATCACGCCTGGCAGGCGTGGGCAGGCGTCTGGGATATCCCGCGTCTCTCCCGTGAAGTCGAACGTGGGATGCTGGAGCTGGAGGCCATCACCGGTCAGCCCGTGCGCTGTTCCGCCGTGGCAGGATGGCGTGCGGATCAACGGGTCGTAAAGGCCAAAGAAGCCTTTGCGTTTCGCTACAACAGCGATTGCCGCGGAACCGGGCCGTTTTTGCCGCTGTTAGGCGCAAATCACTACGGTACGGTGCAAATTCCGGTCACGCTTCCCACCTGGGATGAAGTGGTCGGACGTGAGGTGAAGGCGGAAGAATTTAATCGTTATATTCTGGACCGTATGTATCGCGATACGGGTACGCCGGTGTATACCATCCATGCAGAAGTAGAGGGGATTGCGTATCAGCATGATTTCGATGCGTTGCTGACCCTGGCCGCTCAGGAGGGCATTGAATTCTGCCCGTTGAGCGAGCTGCTGCCCGACGACCTCAGCACCCTGCCTGTGGGAAAAATTGTCCGTAATGAACTGGCTGGCCGGGAAGGCTGGCTTGGCCATCAACACACCGTGAGTCCGGTCCCATGAAAACAGCCCGTTATGGCTTAGCGCTTCTCGCACTGTTTATCGTTTACTACCTCATTCCTGTCGATGTCCGCCTGCTGTGGCAGCCTGACGAAACGCGCTATGCGGAAATCAGCCGCGAAATGCTGGCATCGGGTGACTGGGTCGTCCCGCATTTTCTGGGGCTGCGTTACTTTGAAAAACCGATTGCTGGCTACTGGATCAACAGTCTCGGGCAGTTGCTGTTCGGGCACACCAACTTTGCCGTACGCGCCGGGGCGATATTCTCCACCGGGTTAACGGCGCTGCTGGTGATCTGGATGGCCTGGCGTCTCTGGCGGGATAAGCGAGTAGCCATTTTCTCCGGCCTTATCTTCCTGACCCTGTTCCTGGTGTACGGTATCGGCACGTATGCGGTGCTGGATCCTATCATCACCCTGTGGCTGGTGGCGGCGATGTGCAGCTTCTGGCTGGCCTCGCAGGCCCAAACCGTGGCCGGAAAAGCGGGTGGCTATGTGCTGCTTGGGCTGGCCTGCGGGATGGGGGTGATGACCAAAGGCTTCCTCGCGCTGGCCGTTCCGGTGATTGGCGTGCTGCCGTGGGTGATCGTCCAGAAGCGCTGGAAAGAGGTGCTGATTTTTGGCTGGCTCGCGATCCTGAGCTGCGTGCTGATTGTCCTGCCGTGGGCGCTGGCGATTGCACATCGGGAGCCTGATTTCTGGCGTTACTTCTTCTGGGTTGAACATATTCAGCGTTTTGCCCAGAGCGACGCCCAGCATAAAGCCCCGTTCTGGTATTACCTGCCGTTCCTGCTCGCGGGCAGCCTGCCGTGGCTGGCACTGCTGCCGGGCGCGTTTCGTCTCGGCTGGAATGACAGACAAAGCGCGGGGGGAGGATTCTATCTGCTGGGCTGGGTGGTGATGCCGCTGCTGTTCTTCAGCATCGCCAAAGGCAAACTGCCGACCTACATCCTGCCCTGTTTTGCCCCGCTGGCTATCCTGATGGCGCGCTATGCCTGCGTCGCGGCGGAAAAAGGTGCGAGAGCGTTGCGCATTAACGGTGGGATTAACCTGGCGTTTGGGGTGATCGGCGTGATTGCGGCGCTGGTGGTCTCGCCATGGGGGCTGGCTAAGCATCCGGTCTGGACGCCGGTCGAACTGTACAAAGTGTTCTGTGCAGTGGTGGCGTTCCTCTTCTGGGCCGCGGTGGGCTGGTTTACGTTCAGACAGAGTCAGCAGCGCTGGTGGCTGGCAGCCTTGTGTCCTGCAGGCCTGGCATTGCTGATTGGTTTTGCCATTCCTAACCTGGTGGTGGATTCCAAACAGCCGCAGTCGCTGGTCGATACCGTGCGCGAGCCGCTTCGGGAAAGCCGATTTGTGCTGGCCAATAACGTTGGCGTGGCCGCGGGTCTGGCGTGGGAGCTGAAGCGTAATGACATTACGCTGTTTGGTCAGAGCGGCGAACTGCGTTACGGGCTGGATTATCCCGATGTGAAAGATCGTTACGTCGACAAAGATGACTTCGCGCAGTGGCTGGCGACGCATCGTCAGCAGGGGCGTGTGTCGCTGGTGGTTCTGCTGTCAAAGCGTGACGATATCTCACGGGCGAATTTACCGCAGCCGGACAATCTCTATATCCAGGGACGGTTTGCCTTGCTGGAGTATCTGCCGAAGTGATGACCTGGACCTGGCTGGTACTGGCAAGCTTGCTCAGCTGCGCGGGGCAGTTATGCCAGAAACAGGCCACCCGTCCGGCGAAAGCCGGGCGGCGCGGCGCGCACATTATGTTGTGGCTGGGTCTGGCAGGGCTGGCGCTGGGTAGCGGAATGCTGGTCTGGCTGGTGGTGCTGCAACGCCTGCCCGTTGGCGTCGCCTATCCTATGCTGAGCCTCAACTTTGTCTGGGTAACGCTGGCGGCAAAAGTATTCTGGCGCGAACACGTTGCTGCGCACCACTGGCTGGGGGTCGGGTTTATCATCATTGGGATTATCGTGCTGGGAGGAAGCCTGTGAAAGGCGCGTTCTGGGCGTTATGCAGCGTGCTGTTAGTCAGCGCCGCACAGCTGTTGCTGCGCGATGCCATGCAGGCACTGCCGCCGGTCAGCGATGTTCTGGCGCTTATTTCCGCGCTGTGGCACTTCTCATCCGGCACGGGCGCGCTGCTGCTGGGGTTGATGGGGTATGTGGCCTCTATGGGCTGCTGGTATCTGGCGCTGCATCGAATGGCGCTCAGCAAAGCATATGCCTTGCTGAGCCTCAGTTATATTCTGGTGTGGGCCGCGGCAATCGTCCTGCCCGGCTGGGGGGAACACTTCTCCTGGCACGGGCTGGTGGGCGTCGGGTTTATTATGCTGGGTGTACTAACGATTTTTAGGCCAGCACGTCGTCAGCAGAATGAATCAGGCCGGCGCTAAGTTCGAAGGGCGTTGCGGTACAGACCGCAAGACTCAGCGAGTCTATGCGGCAGTGGCTGACTGAATGAAACGCGCTGGCGGTACTGTCAATGCTAACCATTTGCCAGGCGTGACCGCCGCACTGTTTAACGATCGCTTCTTTTCGCGTCCAGATACGCCAGAATGCCGTAAGCTGGCGCTCTGGCGTTTCCTTTTCCAGCTCTTCATGCTCGGCGCCGCTGAAGACGGCATTAGCGAGCGTGCGCCAGTTATCCTGCGGGCGAATACGTTCCAGGGAACAGCCCACGTTACCTTCGTCACTGATAATTAACGCAATCTCATCTCCCGAGTGGCTAAGGCTGAACCACAGCGGATAGTCGCCGGCAAAAAGGGGTTTCCCCTGTTCGTTGTGGATAATCTCCGGGAGTGGCGTCGGCGCCAACAGACGCGAAAGCAACCCGCGTCCAGCGAGCCAGCGCGCGCGATGGGCGCCTTCGGGCGCGTGTCGGGAGAGCGCTTGAGCCCAGCGGTTGGTGCTCAGCGAGGAGATTTTTCCCAGAAAAACCTGGTACATATAACGTCTGGCCTTCAGTCAAACAGAGAGTCGCAAAGTTGCGCGGCGAAACCATTACTATAATCTATTGTCCCCGATAATGGCTAACCCGACCAGCGGCTTAGCCCGGCAACCGGCTTTTGGGTCGTCCCGGCCCCAGCAGGATCGCCAGCTTGCTGCCCCCTTTGGTGGTCTCCATCCAGATTTTACATACGCTGGTCAGCGGAACCGACAGCAGCATCCCAACCGGGCCCAGCAGCCATCCCCAAATCAGTAAGGATAAAAATACCACCAGCGTCGACATGCCCAGCCGGTGCCCCATCATGCGCGGCTCGAGAATATTCCCCAGCACCATATGCACGACGAGGAACAGCGCGCCGACCAGCATACATTCATAAAATCCATTAAACAGAAACGCCTGAATCATCGGCGGCACGGCGGAGAGCACGGCGCCAATGTTGGGAACGTAGTTCAGCAGAAATGCCAGCACCCCCCACATCAGGGCGAACTGGACGCCCATCAGCATCAGCCCCAGCCAGACAATGATCCCGGTCCATACGCTCAACAGCGTTTTCAGCGCCAGATATTTGGACACGCCCTTCAGCGCGCGGTGTAAACCGGCAATATGGATTTGCGGGTTATTTAATGCAAAACGCAGCTTGTAGGGCACATGACGGACTTCGAACAGCATGAACACCACCGTCATGACCAGCAGCAAAATGCTGGCCATCGCGCCGGAAAGACCGGTCATCAGCGTGGTGGCGTAGGTCATAACTTTCTCTGAATCCATCCTGCGCAGCATCCGTTCTGGCGAGATATGCAGATTAAGAAAGGGCATCATCTCCTGCAGGGCGATGATTTTGCGCGTCAGCTCTTTATTGTACTGCGGCAGCATGGTGGAGAATTCGCTCAGCGATGCGGCCAGTACGCCGAAGAGTGCCGTCAGGCCAATCAGCATTACAATCACCACAATAGTGATGGCCACCGGGCGGCTAACGCCCCGGCGTAAAAACCAGGTCACCAGCGGATTGAGAACAATGGCAAAAAAGAGTGCCAGCAGAAGCTGGACGATAATGTCAGCGGCAGCATGAATACCCGCAAGGATAACCACCAGACAGGCGAGTTTTAATAAAATGTGGAGTCCTGCTTTATCGGGCTGGGGGGAGATCATGCGCGTTCCTTAGTAAGATGACGCATTAAGTGTAGTGCCTGGCTTCCGCTTCGTCTGGCACCGATAATCTGAAAGTCGGGGCTGATTTTCTGATGGCGTCGTGGTAATAGTGAAACACTGTTGCAAAAAATTCAGGTCTAACTCCATGCCCGAACCTGCCGCTGAACCGGCGCTGAGCGGATTGCGCCTCAATCTGCGTATTGTTTCCGTCGTCATTTTCAACTTTGCCAGTTATCTGACCATTGGTCTGCCGCTGGCGGTCTTGCCGGGCTATGTCCACGACGTAATGGGGTTTAGCGCATTCTGGGCGGGGCTGGTGATTAGCCTGCAGTATTTCGCCACGCTGTTAAGCCGGCCGCATGCCGGGCGCTACGCGGACATGTTCGGACCAAAAAGCATCGTCGTGGTGGGGTTGTGCGGCTGTTTCCTCAGTGGCCTGAGCTACCTGCTGGCGGCCACAACCAGCGCCTGGCCGCTGGTCAGTCTGACGCTCCTCTGCCTGGGCCGCGTCATCCTCGGTATTGGGCAAAGTCTGGCGGGAACCGGCTCCACGCTGTGGGGCGTGGGCGTTGTCGGCGCATCACACATTGGCCGGGTGATCTCCTGGAACGGAATTGTTACCTACGGCGCGATGGCGCTCGGTGCACCGCTCGGCGTGGCCTGTTATGCCTTTGGCGGGCTCTATGGACTCGCCATCACCATTATGGTGGTCGCGCTTCTGGCGATTCTGTTTGCCCTGCCGCGCCCGAAAGTAAAGGCCAGCAAGGGCAAGCCACTGCCGTTTCGGGCTGTGCTGGGCCGCGTATGGCCGTACGGTATGGCACTGGCCCTGGCGACGACCGGCTTCGGCGTCATTGCGACCTTCATTACCCTGTTCTATGACGCCAAAGGCTGGGAGGGCGCGGCCTTTGCGTTAACCCTCTTTAGCGTGGCGTTTGTTGGCGCGCGCCTGCTTTTCCCGAACGGCATCAACCGTCTGGGTGGGCTGAATGTGGCGATGATCTGCTTTGCGGTCGAGATAGTCGGGCTGCTGTTGACCGGTATCGCCAGTGCACCCTGGATGGCGAAAATGGGTGTCTTCCTTGCGGGGGCCGGTTTCTCGCTGGTCTTCCCGGCGCTGGGCGTGGTGGCGGTGAAAGCGGTGCCGCAGCAGAACCAGGGCGCGGCGCTGGCGACCTATACGGTATTTATGGATATGTCGTTAGGCATTACCGGGCCGCTGGCGGGGCTGGTGATGGCCTGGGCAGGGGTACCGGTGATTTATCTTGCCGCAGCGGGTCTGGTGATAATTGCCTTGTTACTGACGTGGCGGCTAAAAAAATGGCCCCCGGTGCAAGCACCGGAGGCCACGTCATCATCGTGAAGGTTACTGGATCACGATGGTGTTAATGATGTTTTCAGCCGCCGTCTGCGCTTTCTGCTGATCTTCCGCTGGCAGGGTGATCTGCAGGGTCAGCAGTTTGTTATCCACCTTGCCCAGCACCACAGAAGAGTAAGCGGTCTGGCCTTTGGCAGAGATGATGCTGTCCAGCTGTTGCAGCGTGTGGCCTTTCAGCTCGATGGATTTATTGGTCACCACCTGCAGCTGCGGATCGCGGCCGCGCTGCTGATCTTCCAGACGTTTAGACAGGACGGCCAGGTCTTCGCTGGTGTCGTCGCCCACAATCACAATGACCGCTTTCTGACCGGTTGCGTCGGAGTAAACGTGCATGTTGTTCGCCTGGGTACCCAGCTTGCCGCTCTGGTCAGTCATATCGGCTGGCAGAGAGAAACTGAGTTTGCCATCCATCAGATTCACCGGCTGGCCGGTCGCGTTGCTCTCTGCGGATGCGCCCTGAGCAGGCGTTTTCGTGTCGCTGTTATCACAGGCTGCAAGACCCACAACCAGCAGGCCAATCCCGACATATTTAACCAGATTGCGCATTGACTTCTTCCTTTCGATAAACGGCCATAACGGCTCATTCGTCCATCTTATCACAACTGATAAAGCGAACCCTTAACCAGCCTGCAATGCCGTGATTTCAGATTTATCTGCCAGCCTTTTCAGCAGCATATTCAGCAGCACGCCGTACATTGGCAGGAAGAAGACAATGCTGATGAGGACCTTGAAGCAGTAGTCCACCAGCGCAATTTCCATCCAGTGCTCGGCCATAAAGGCATCCGGGCTGCGCCAGAAAGCGATGAAGAAGAAGGCCAGCGTATCGCTCACGTTACCGAATAGCGTGGAGGCGGTAGGCGCCATCCACCAGCGATGGTTCTGGCGCAGACGGTTAAACACGTGCACGTCAAGGATCTGCCCCAGCGCGTAGGCCATAAAGCTTGCCGCGGCGATACGGGCGACAAACAGGTTGAAGTGCGTCAGCGCCTCAACGCCCTGCCAGCTTCCCATATAAAACAGGGACGACACCACGTATGAGATGAACAGCGCCGGAAGCATGACCGCAAAAATAATGCGGCGGGCCAGCGGTGCGCCAAAAATACGCACGGTCAAATCCGTGGCGAGGAAAATAAACGGAAAACTGAACGCGCCCCAGGTGGTATGAAAACCAAAGATGGAGATGGGGAGCTGCACCAGATAGTTACTGGACGTGATCACCAGTAAATGAAAAAGCGAAAGCCAGAACAACGCTTTAACGCGCTGTGATTCAGAGAACTGCGTCATATTGTGACCTTTTTATACGTTGGGGTGAGGGAACCCAATAAAAACCGCAGCATGATACTGCTTTGGCTGGACATTGCAATGGTTGATTTTTGCGCAATCGTTAACCTGGTTTGCATTGTCCGCCACCGGGCGTAAACTACAGCCGTTTTTACCAGACCGAGAAGACCATGACCGACCTGTTTTCCAGCCCAGACCATACCCTTGATGCTCAGGGCCTTCGCTGCCCGGAGCCGGTAATGATGGTACGCAAGACCGTGCGTAACATGCAGCCCGGTGAAACGCTGCTGATTATTGCAGACGACCCGGCCACGACCCGCGATATTCCCGGGTTTTGTACCTTTATGGAGCATGAGCTTGTGGCGCAGCAGACAGAAGCGCTGCCGTACCGGTATTTGATTCGTAAGGGGTAGGTGGTCCGCCGCTGCGGTCTGATGCCCTCACCCCGGCCTCTCCCACGGGGAGAGGGGGCAAACACTAAAAATGGCCACTGCGTGGCCATTTTGCTTTTACCTAGCCTTTCATCCACGCGCGGATCCCGTCCAGGAACATCTGCGTCGCCATCATCACCAGAATCAGCCCCATCAGGCGCTCCAGCGCGTTAACCCCTTTCTCCCCCAGCAGGCGCAAGAACAGCGACGATTGCAGCAGGATGATAAATGTCCCGCCCCAGGCGATAAGCAGGGCAATCACCAGGTGGCTCATTTGATTCGGATACTGATGTGACAGCAGCATCAGGGTGGCCAGAATGGTCGGCCCGGCGACGAGGGGAATCGCCAGCGGTACGATAAACGGCTCTTCGCCCGCGGGCAGGCCGCTGCTGCTCCCTTCGGCGCTCGGGAAAATCATCTTAATGGCAATCAGGAACAGAATAATCCCGCCGGAAATGGAGACCGTTTCTGCGCGCAGGTTCAGGAAGGCGAGGATCTTTTCTCCCGCAAACAGGAAGATAAACATCACCAGCAGGGCGATGAGCAGCTCGCGGATCATGATCGCCCGGCGGCGCTTCGGCTCAGTGTGCTTCAGCACCGACATGAAGATAGGCAGGTTGCCCAGTGGATCCATTATCAGGATCAATAAAACCGCTGCGGAAATGATTTCACTCATGTAAATTATCCCTGAACATCTCTATGGTTATTATGATAATTAGCTGTATTTCTGATTGCCGGGCAATCATCGATTAATTTCGCTTGCGACTTTGGCAGCATTTTGTAATGTGAAGCATATCCCAGTTCAATACTGGCTTGCACAATCAGCACACACCCTCAGCAGGAAAAAAATGCTATGAAAAACGTTGGTTTCATCGGCTGGCGCGGTATGGTCGGCTCTGTACTCATGCAACGCATGGTTGAAGAGCGCGATTTCGACGCTATCCGCCCGGTCTTCTTCTCCACTTCCCAGCTCGGCCAGGCTGCACCGTCCTTTGGTGGTACCACAGGCACGTTGCAGGATGCTTACGATCTGGAAGCGTTGAAGGCACTTGATATTATTGTGACCTGCCAGGGCGGCGATTATACCAACGAAATCTATCCAAAGCTGCGTGAAAGCGGCTGGCAGGGCTACTGGATTGACGCGGCCTCTTCGCTGCGCATGAAAGACGATGCCATCATTATTCTCGACCCGGTTAACCAGGGCGTGATCACCGATGGCCTGAACAACGGTGTGAAAACCTTTGTCGGTGGTAACTGCACCGTCAGCCTGATGCTGATGTCCCTTGGCGGCCTGTTTGCGCAGGATCTGGTTGAATGGGTTTCCGTGGCGACCTACCAGGCCGCGTCCGGCGGCGGCGCGCGTCATATGCGCGAGCTGCTGACCCAGATGGGCCAGCTGCACCACAGCGTCGCAACCGAGCTGGCAAACCCGGCATCCGCGATCCTCGATATCGAGCGTAAAGTCACCGATCTGACCCGCAGCGGCGCGCTGCCGGTGGATAACTTTGGCGTACCGCTGGCCGGTGGCCTGATCCCGTGGATCGACAAACAGCTGGATAACGGCCAGACCCGCGAAGAGTGGAAAGGTCAGGCTGAGACCAACAAAATCCTCAATACCGCGAACACCATTCCGGTTGACGGTCTGTGCGTGCGTATCGGCGCACTGCGCTGCCACAGCCAGGCCTTCACCATTAAACTGAAAAAAGATGTGTCTATTCCGACCGTGGAAGAGCTGCTGGCCGCGCACAACCCGTGGGCGAAAGTGGTACCAAACGATCGCGATATCACCATGCGTGAGCTGACCCCGGCTGCCGTCACCGGCACGCTGACCACGCCGGTTGGCCGTCTGCGTAAGCTGAACATGGGGCCGGAGTACCTCTCCGCGTTCACCGTCGGTGACCAGCTCCTGTGGGGCGCCGCCGAACCGCTGCGCCGCATGCTACGCCAGCTGGCGTAATAATTTGTTAATGACCGGGGGTGATTTTCACCCCCTTTTTTTGCGTACTACATGGAGTAACACGCGTATGTCTTATTTTTTATCAGGAGTCATGTAGAGCGTTGGCTATGCTTTAAGGAAGAGTCATTTCTTACCTGAGGTTAGGACGGGACTGAGTGGATACCCGTCAGGTCACATTAAAGTCGTCCCAGGCGCTAAAAAAGGACGACATAAAAAACAGGATGAATACCATGTCCGATCGTGTGGATAGAGACGTGATTAATGCGCTTATTGCGGGTCATTTTGCCGACCCCTTTTCCGTGCTGGGGATGCACCGTACAGAGGCCGGGCTGGAAGTTCGGGCGTTGTTACCGGATGCGACCGAAGTGTGGGTCATTGAGCCCAAAACCGGCCGCAAGGTGGCCAATCTTGAATGCCTCGACTCGCGTGGCTTCTTCTCGGGCATCATGCCCCGTCGTAAAAACCCCTTTCGTTATCAACTCGCCGTTATCTGGCACGGCCAGCAAAACCTGATTGATGATCCTTACAGCTTCGGTCCGCTCTTAAAAGAGATGGACGCCTGGCTGCTGTCTGAAGGTACGCATCTGCGCCCTTATGAAACGCTGGGTGCTCATGCGGATACCATGGACGGCATCACCGGCACGCGTTTTGCGGTGTGGGCGCCTAACGCCCAGCGCGTCTCCGTTGTCGGGCAGTTCAACTACTGGGACGGTCGTCGCCATCCGATGCGTCTGCGCCGGGAGACGGGCATCTGGGAGCTGTTTATCCCGGGGGCGCATAACGGCCAGCTCTACAAATTCGAAATGATCGATGCTCACGGCAAGCTGCGCATTAAAGCCGACCCGTATGCTTTCGAGGCGCAGATGCGTCCGGACACGGCGTCGCTGATTTGCGGCCTGCCGGAGAAGGTGGTCCAGACGGAAGAGCGTAAACAGGCCAACCGCTTTGATGCGCCGATCTCCGTCTATGAAGTGCATCTCGGCTCCTGGCGCCGCCACACCGATAACAACTTCTGGCTGAGCTACCGGGAACTCGCCGACCAGCTGGTGCCGTACGCTAAATGGATGGGCTTTACCCACCTCGAACTGCTGCCGGTTAACGAGCATCCGTTCGACGGCAGCTGGGGCTACCAGCCAACCGGGCTGTATGCCCCAACACGCCGCTTCGGCACGCGCGATGACTTCCGCTATTTCATTAATGCCGCGCACGCCGCCGGGCTGAACGTGATCCTCGACTGGGTGCCTGGTCATTTCCCTTCTGATGACTTTGCGCTGGCAGAGTTTGACGGCACAAAACTGTACGAGCACAGCGACCCGCGCGAAGGCTATCACCAGGACTGGAACACGCTGATCTACAACTATGGTCGTCGTGAAGTCGCGAACTATCTGGTCGGTAATGCCCTGTACTGGATTGAGCGCTTCGGCATTGATGCCCTGCGCGTGGATGCGGTGGCGTCAATGATCTACCGCGACTACAGCCGCAAAGAGGGCGAGTGGATCCCGAACGAGTATGGCGGCCGCGAAAACCTGGAAGCGATTGAATTCCTGCGCAGCACTAACCGTATTATCGGTGAGCAGGTCGAGGGTGCGGTTACCATGGCGGAGGAGTCGACGGACTTTGCAGGCGTCTCCCGACCCCCGTCATCAGGCGGTCTGGGGTTCTGGTATAAGTGGAACCTGGGCTGGATGCACGACACGCTCGACTACATGAAGCTCGACCCGGTGTACCGTCAGTACCATCACGACAAGCTCACCTTCGGCTTGCTCTATAACTACACCGAAAACTTCATGCTGCCGCTGTCGCACGATGAAGTGGTGCACGGCAAAAAATCCATTCTCGACCGTATGCCGGGCGATGCGTGGCAGAAGTTTGCCAACCTGCGCGCCTACTACGGCTGGATGTTTGCCTTCCCGGGTAAAAAACTGCTGTTTATGGGCAATGAATTTGCCCAGGGGCGCGAGTGGAACCACGACTCCAGTCTCGACTGGCATTTGCTGGAAGGCGGCGACAACTGGCACCACGGCGTGCAGCGTCTGGTGCGTGACCTGAACCTGACCTATCGCCATCACAAAGCCCTCCACGAGCTGGATTTCGACCCCTACGGCTTCGAGTGGCTGGTAGTGGACGACCATGAGCGTTCGGTATTTGTCTTTGTGCGTCGTGATAAAGCCGGCAACGAAATCATCGTCGCCAGTAACTTCACGCCGGTACCGCGCGAACACTACCGCTTTGGCATTAACCAGCCGGGGAAATGGCGCGAAATTCTGAATACCGATTCCATGCACTACCACGGCAGCAACGCCGGTAACGGCGGGCTGGTACAGAGCGACGCCATCGAAAGCCACGGGCGGCCAAACTCCCTGAGCCTGACGCTGCCGCCGCTTGGCACTATCTGGCTGATGCGGGAGGGTGAATGACGCAGCTTACGGCAGGTCATCCCGAACCGCTCGGCGCGCGTTTTGACGGTAAGGGCGTGAACTTCTCGCTCTTTTCCGCTCACGCGGAGCGGGTGGAACTTTGTGTGTTTGACGGGGAAGGTAACGAGCACCGTTACGATTTACCGTCTCGCACAGGGGATATCTGGCACGGGTACCTGTCCGGCGGGCGTCCGGGGATGCATTACGGTTTTCGCGTACACGGTCCGTGGCAACCGGCTCAGGGGCACTGGTTTAACCCGGCGAAGCTGTTGATTGACCCGTGCGCGCACCGCGTCGATGGCGAGTTTAAAGACGACCCGCTGTTTCACGTCGGCTACGGTGAGCCCGACCACCGCGACAGCGCGCCGGTCGTGCCCAAAAGCGTGGTGGTGAACGACCTCTACGACTGGGAAGACGATGCTCCGCCGCGCACGCCGTGGGGCAACACCGTGATTTATGAAGCGCATGTCAAAGGGCTGACCTGGCTGCACCCGTCGATACCCAACGCGATGCGCGGCACCTATCAGGCACTCGGCCATCCGACGATGATTGCCTATCTGAAACACCTCGGTATCACCGCGCTGGAACTGCTCCCCGTCGCCCATTTCGCCAATGAACCCCGTCTGCAGCGGCTGGGGCTGAGCAACTACTGGGGCTACAACCCGCTGGCGATGTTTGCCCTTGAACCCCGCTACGCCGCCCATCCGGAGACGGCGCGGGACGAGTTTCGTGATGCGGTGAAGGCGCTGCACGCGGCGGGCATTGAGGTCATTCTGGACGTGGTGCTGAACCACAGCGCTGAAAGCGATCTCGACGGCCCGACGCTCTCCATGCGCGGAATTGATAACCGTAGCTATTATTGGATCAGAGAGGATGGCGATTACGAGAACTGGACCGGCTGCGGTAACACCCTCAACCTCAGCCATCCAGCGGTCACGCATTTTGCTTATGAATGCCTGAAATACTGGGTTGAGACGTTCCACGTCGACGGTTTTCGTTTCGACCTGGCGCCCGTCATGGGGCGCACGCCGGCATTCAGCCAGCAGGCTCCTCTGTTTGAGGCCATCAAAAATTGCCCGATGCTCTCGCAGGTGAAACTGATCGCCGAGCCGTGGGACATCGGTGAGGGTGGCTATCAGGTGGGGAATTTCCCGCCGCTGTTTGCCGAGTGGAACGACCATTATCGCGATGCCATGCGCCGCTTCTGGCTGGCGCGCGATCTGTCACTGGGGGAGTTCGCCGGGCGCTTTGCCGCCTCCAGCGATCTCTTCAGGCGCGACGGCAAACGGCCGTCGGCCACCATTAATCTGGTGACGGCGCACGACGGTTTTACGCTGCGCGACTGCGTTTGTTTCAATCAGAAACACAATGAAGCGAACGGCGAAGAGAATCGCGATGGCACTAACAATAACCATAGCTTTAATCATGGTATAGAAGGATTAGGCGGGAGCCTGGACGTGATTGAGCGGCGTCGCGCCAGCGTTCATGCGCTGCTGACGACGCTTTTGTTATCGCAGGGCACGCCGATGCTGCTGGCGGGCGATGAGCACGGCCACAGTCAGCACGGCAACAATAACGCCTATTGCCAGGACAATACCCTGACCTGGCTCGACTGGGGTGAGGCGAACAGTGGACTGACCCATTTCACCGCAGCGCTGATCCACCTTCGCCAGCAGATCCCCGCGCTCACCGCCGATCGCTGGTGGGAAGAGTGCGACGGCAACGTTCGCTGGCTGAATAAAGACGCGCAACCGTTGAGTGCGCAAGAGTGGCAACACGGCATCACCTGTCTGCAAATCCTGCTGTCGGATAAGTGGCTGGTGACGCTGAACGCGACGGATGACGTCGCAGAGATTGTTTTACCTGACGGGGAATGGCGCGCTGTTCCCCCCTTTGCCGGAGCGGATAATCCGGTAGTAATGGCTGTCTGGCACGGGCCTGCGCACGGAGTGTGCGTATTCCAAAGATGATAAAAAAGGAGTTAGTCATGGTTAGATTAGAGAAGAACGATCCCTTAATGTTGGCACGCCAGCTACCATTAAAAACGGTTGCCCTGATACTTGCGGGCGGGCGTGGTACCCGTCTGAAAGATTTGACCATCAAGCGCGCCAAGCCGGCCGTTCACTTTGGTGGTAAGTTCCGCATCATCGACTTTGCGCTCTCCAACTGCCTGAACTCAGGCATTCGCCGTATTGGCGTCATTACGCAGTATCAGTCGCACACGCTGGTTCAGCATATTCAGCGCGGCTGGTCATTCTTCAGTGAAGAGATGAACGAGTTTGTCGATCTCCTTCCTGCTCAGCAACGTGTTCACGGCGAGAACTGGTATCGCGGGACGGCGGATGCGGTGACGCAGAACCTCGACATCATTCGTCGCTATAACGCGGAATACATTGTGATCCTCGCCGGGGATCACATCTACAAGCAAGATTACTCCCACATGCTCATCGACCACGTCGAAAAAGGGGCGCGCTGCACCGTGGCGTGTCTGCCGGTGCCCGTTGCCGAGGCGACGGCGTTTGGCGTGATGCACGTGGACGCCGACGATAAAATCATCGACTTCGTCGAAAAACCGGCGAACCCGCCAACCATGCCGGGCGATGACACCAAATCCCTCGCCAGCATGGGGATCTATGTCTTTGATGCAGATTATCTTTATGAGCTGCTGGAAGACGACGACAAAGACGAAAACTCCAGCCACGACTTCGGTAAAGACATCATCCCGAAAATCACCAAAGCTGGCATGGCGTATGCACATCCTTTCCCGCTGTCCTGCGTGCAGTCAGACCCGAATGCCGAGCCTTACTGGCGCGATGTGGGCACGCTGGAAGCGTACTGGAAAGCGAACCTCGATCTGGCCTCAGTCACGCCTGAGCTGGATATGTACGACCAGAACTGGCCGATTCGTACCCACATGGAATCCTTGCCGCCGGCCAAATTCGTGCAGGACCGCTCCGGCAGCCACGGTATGACGCTGAACTCGCTGGTCTCTGGCGGGTGCATTATCTCCGGTTCGGTGGTGGTGCAGTCCGTGCTGTTCCCGCGCGTGCGGATAAATTCATTCTGTAATATCGATTCGGCGGTCTTATTGCCGGATGTCTGGGTAGGGCGTTCGTGTCGTCTGCGTCGTTGCGTGATCGACCGCGCCTGCGTCATCCCTGAGGGGATGGTCATCGGTGAAAACGCGGAAGAAGACGCGCGTCGTTTCTACCGTTCGGAAGAGGGGATCGTGTTAGTCACACGGGAAATGTTGCGGAAGCTGCAGATCAAACAGGAGCGATGATGCAGGTTTTACACGTATGTTCTGAGATGTTCCCGTTGTTAAAAACGGGCGGTCTGGCGGATGTTCTTGGTGCATTACCGGCGGCACAAATCGCCGGAGGCGTGGATACCCGAGTCCTGCTGCCTGCCTTCCCGGATATCCGGCGCGGCATTCCTGATGCAAAGGTTGTGACCCGCCGTGAGACGTTTGCCGGACGCATCACCCTGCTGTTTGGACATTACAATGGCGTAGGGATTTACCTGATCGACGCGCCACACTTATACGACCGACCGGGCAGCCCGTATCACGATACGAACCTGTTCGCCTATACCGACAACGTGCTGCGCTTTGCGCTGCTCGGCTGGGTCGGTGCAGAAATGGCGACGGGGCTGGATCCTTTCTGGCGTCCGGATGTGGTGCACGCGCACGACTGGCATGCCGGGCTGGCTCCGGCGTATCTCGCCGCGCGCGGTCACCCGGCAAAATCGGTCTTTACGGTGCATAACCTCGCCTATCAGGGGATGTACTACGCGCATCATATGAATGACATCGATCTGCCATGGTCGTTCTATAACATGCACGGGCTGGAGTTTAAGGGGCAGATTTCGTTCCTGAAGGCGGGGCTGTACTACGCCGATCACATCACGGCGGTCAGCCCAACCTATGCGCGAGAAATCACCCAGCCGGAGTTTGGCTACGGCATGGAAGGGCTACTGCAACAGCGCCATCGGGAAGGCCGCCTGTCGGGCATTCTGAACGGCGTGGATGAACAGATCTGGAGTCCGGAAACCGATCTCTTGCTGGCGGCACGCTATGGTCGCGATTCCGTGGAAGACAAAGCGGAAAACAAACGCCAGCTGCAGATTGCAATGGGGCTGAAGGTCAACGACAAAGTGCCGCTCTTCGCGGTGGTGAGCCGCCTGACCAGCCAGAAAGGGCTGGACCTGGTGCTGGAGGCGCTGCCCGGCTTGCTCGAGCAGGGCGGACAGCTGGCGCTGCTCGGCGCAGGCGACCCGGTGCTGCAGGAAGGTTTCCTCGCGGCGGCAGCGGAACACCCGGGGCAGGTGGGCGTGCAGATTGGTTACCACGAGGCATTTTCGCACCGCATTATGGGCGGCGCAGACGTCATTCTGGTGCCAAGCCGCTTCGAGCCCTGCGGCCTGACGCAGCTCTATGGCCTGAAATACGGCACCCTGCCGCTGGTACGCCGCACGGGCGGGCTGGCGGATACGGTGTCTGATAGCTCACTGGAAAATCTGGCGGACGGTATCGC
Source organism: Enterobacter cloacae complex sp. IR5458 (assembly GCF_049238025.1). NCBI lineage: Bacteria > Pseudomonadati > Pseudomonadota > Gammaproteobacteria > Enterobacterales > Enterobacteriaceae > Enterobacter > Enterobacter cloacae complex sp. IR5458. The sequence continues at coordinate 87,440 of NZ_JBMKIF010000011.1, read as the reverse complement.
CAGCGGGTTTGTTTTTGAAGACAGTAATGCCTGGTCGCTGCTTCGGGCGATTCGGCGTGCTTTCGTCTTGTGGTCCCGTCCGTCGCTGTGGCGTTACGTACAACGTCAGGCGATGTCCATGGACTTTAGCTGGCACGTTGCGGCGCAGTCGTACCGCGATCTTTATCAACGCTTGATGTAACGAGGCGAAGTTACTGATATGAATGCTCCATTTAGCTACTCTTCACCCACGCTCAGCGTTGAGGCGTTAAAGCACTCCATCGCCTATAAGCTGATGTTCACCATCGGGAAAGATCCGGTCATCGCCAACAAACACGAGTGGCTGAACGCCACTCTGTTTGCGGTGCGCGACCGTTTAGTTGAACGCTGGCTGCGATCAAACCGCGCCCAGCTCTCGCAGGAAACGCGTCAGGTTTACTACCTGTCGATGGAATTTTTGATTGGCCGCACGCTCTCCAACGCGCTGCTGTCGCTCGGCATTTACGACGACGTTAAAACCGCCCTCGAAGAGATGGGGCTGGATTTAGAAGAGCTGATTGACGAAGAGAACGACCCAGGCCTCGGCAACGGCGGCCTGGGGCGTCTTGCCGCCTGCTTCCTCGACTCGCTGGCGACCCTGGCGCTGCCGGGACGCGGGTACGGCATTCGCTACGACTACGGCATGTTCAAGCAGAACATCGTCGACGGGCGTCAGAAAGAGTCGCCGGACTACTGGCTGGAGTATGGCAACCCGTGGGAGTTCAAGCGTCACAATACCCGCTACAAGGTGCGCTTTGGCGGGCGTATTCAGCAGGAAGGTAAAAAATCCCGCTGGGTGGAGACCGAAGAGATCCTGGCCGTGGCCTACGACCAGATCATCCCCGGGTATGACACCGATGCCACCAACACGCTGCGCCTGTGGAGCGCCCAGGCCAGTAGCGAGATTAACCTCGGTAAATTTAATCAGGGTGACTATTTCGCCGCGGTGGAAGATAAAAACCACTCTGAAAACGTGTCCCGAGTGCTCTATCCCGATGACTCAACCTACTCCGGCCGCGAGCTGCGCCTGCGCCAGGAGTATTTCCTCGTCTCGGCGACGATTCAGGATATTCTCAGCCGCCATCACCAGCTGCACAAAACCTACGCCAATCTGGCGGAGAAAACCGCGATTCACCTCAACGACACGCACCCGGTGCTCTCTATTCCAGAGCTGATGCGCTTGCTTATCGACGAGCATAAGTTCAGCTGGGATGAGGCATTCGAAGTGACCTGCCAGGTGTTCTCGTACACCAACCACACGCTGATGAGCGAAGCGCTGGAAACCTGGCCGGTGGATATGCTCGGCAAAATCCTGCCGCGCCATCTGCAGATTATCTTCGAGATTAACGACTACTTCCTCAAGACGCTGCAGGAGCAGTACCCGAACGATACCGGCCTGCTGAGCCGGGCGTCGATCATTGATGAATCCAACGGTCGTCGCGTACGCATGGCCTGGCTGGCGGTAGTGATCAGCCACAAGGTAAACGGCGTGTCTGAGCTCCACTCAAACCTGATGGTGCAGTCGCTGTTTGCGGATTTCGCGAAGATCTTCCCGACGCGTTTCTGCAACGTGACCAACGGCGTCACGCCGCGTCGCTGGCTGGCGCTGGCGAACCAGCCGCTTTCTGACGTGCTGGATCAGAACATTGGCCGCACCTGGCGCACCGACCTGAGCCAGCTGAGCGAGCTGGAACAGCATATTGATTTCCCGACGGTGAACAAAGCCGTGCGCGAAGCCAAGCTGCTGAACAAAAAGCGTTTGTCGGTTTACCTTGCGCTGCATCTGAACGTGGTCGCCAACCCGAAAGCGTTGTTTGACGTGCAGATCAAACGTATTCACGAGTACAAGCGTCAGCTGATGAACGTGCTGCATGTGATTACCCACTACAACCGGATTAAGGCCGACCCGACGGCCGAGTGGGTGCCGCGCGTGAAAATCTTCGCCGGTAAAGCCGCTTCCGCCTATTACATGGCGAAGCACATTATCCATCTCATCAACGATGTGGCGAAGGTCGTCAACCTGGATCCGGATATTGGCGACAAGCTGAAGGTGGTGTTCATCCCGAACTACAGCGTAAGCCTGGCGCAGCTGATCATCCCGGCGGCGGATCTCTCTGAGCAGATTTCGACGGCGGGTACGGAAGCCTCCGGGACCAGTAACATGAAGTTTGCCCTCAACGGTGCGCTGACCATTGGCACCCTGGACGGGGCGAACGTTGAGATGCTGGAGCACGTAGGGGCTGAGAACATCTTTATCTTCGGGAACACCACGGAAGAAGTGGAGGCGCTGCGCAGAAAAGGCTACTCGCCGCGTGAGTTCTATGAAAAAGATGAAGAGTTACGTCAGGTACTGACGCAGATCGCGACCGGTGTATTCAGCCCGGACGAGCCGGGCCGCTATCGCGATCTGGTGGATTCGCTGATTAACTTTGGCGATCACTACCAGGTGCTGGCGGATTATCGCAGCTACGTGGACTGTCAGGATAAGGTGGACGAACTGTACCGTCAGCAGGAGAAGTGGACCAGTGCTGCGATGCATAACATCGCCAATATGGGGTATTTCTCGTCCGACAGGACCATTAAGGAGTATGCCGAGACGATCTGGCATATTGATCCGGTGAGGCTGTAAAAACATAGCCGGGTGGCGGCTTCGCCTTACCCGGCCTACTCGATCCCGTAGGCCCGGTAAGCGTAGCGCCACCGGGCTTTTTTACATCAAGACGCTAACGACAGCTCACGCTTTCCCGCATGCTGCTGCAGCCACTGCGCCACACGCGACTGCTGTTCGGCATTCAGCCACATCCCTTCTTTGGTACGGCGCCAGATGGCGTCGTCCAGGCGGCGAACCCACTCGTGCTCGACCAGGTAACGCAGCTCGGCTTCGTACAGCTCGTGACCGAAATGCTCGCCCAGATCCGCAATGTCCTTCGCATCACCGAGGAACAGCTCGGTATTGCTGCCGTAGGTGCGTGCGTAGTGGCGCGCCATGCCTTCGGTAATGAACGGGAAGCGACGGCGCAGCTTCGCGGCATAATCGTCGCGGTTGTCGCCGATATCACCGCCGGGCAATACCGCCCCTTTGGTCCATGCCGGGCCAATGCCCTTATAGTACGGAGCCAGTTTTTCCAGCGCGTGCTCCGCCAGCTTGCGGTAGGTGGTGAGCTTGCCGCCAAACACCGACAGCAGCGGCGCCTGGCCGTCTACGTCGTGAATATCGAGCGTATAGTCGCGGGTGATGGCCTGCGGTGAGTCAGACTCGTCATCGCACAGAGGACGCACGCCGGAGTAAGTCCATACCACGTCATCGCGGGACAGCTGTTTCTTAAAGTGTGCGTTATACACTTTAAGGAGGTAGTTCACTTCGCTCTCGTCGATCTCAACGTTTTTCGGATCGCCTTTGTACTCCACGTCGGTGGTGCCGATGATCGAGAATTCGTCCATCCACGGGATCACAAACACGATGCGCTTATCTTCGTTCTGTAGAATGTACGCTTGTTTTTGCGTGTGTACGCGCGGCACCACAATATGGCTGCCCTTGATCAGGCGGATGCCGTACGGCGAAGGCAGATGCATGCCGTCGTCGAAGAACTGCTTCACCCACGGACCGGTGGCGTTCACCAGACCGCGCGCTTTCCAGCTGAATTTCTCGCCGGTATCAATGTCTTCTGCTTCGACGATCCACAGGCCGTTTTCACGGCGCGCGGCGGTAGCGCGGGTACGGGTTTTCACCTCGCCACCTTTCTTCTCCACCATCTGCGCATTCGCCAGCACGAGACGTGCATCGTCCACCCAGCAGTCGGAATATTCGAAACCGCGCACGATTTCAGGCTTCAGGACCGATTCTGAGCCAAAACGCAAACCGTTCGAACCCGGCAGGCTGGTGCGTTTACCCAGATGATCGTACATAAACAGACCAATTCGGATCATCCACGCCGGACGCAGGTGCGGGCGATGGGGCAGACGGAAACGCATCGGGATCGCCAGATGCGGCGCCATTTTTAGCAGCACTTCACGTTCGGCCAGCGCTTCACTGACCAGGCGGAATTCGTAGTGTTCCAGGTAGCGCAGGCCACCGTGGATCAGCTTGGAGCTGGCGGACGACGTCGCGCAGGCGAGATCGTTAGCTTCCAGCATCAGCACGGATAAACCGCGTCCTGCGGCATCGACCGCAATACCGGCACCGTTGATGCCACCGCCTATCACAATCAGATCTTTGGTTTCCATAACACCCTCATGCACTTTCGTTAAAGCTCAAAAATGTTCGATATCGCTCATAATAGCAAAGGAACGCGCTTTTGGTAACATCAAAAAAACAATTTAGAGTGATATGGATAACATAATGGCGTTTACCCGCCGCCAGGACGTACACTACGGGGTAAAATAGTGCGGTCTGATGCCCTCACCCCAGCCCTCTCCCACGGGGAGAGGGGGATCCGTTTCCCTCTCCCTCCGGGAGAGGGTAGGGTGAGGGGGAAAACCGCACCACACCCGAATATAAGATGAGAACACCATGGATCAGTTTGAATGTATTAACGTAGAAGAAGCCCATCAGAAGATGCACCAGGGAACGGCGGTGCTGGTGGATATCCGCGATCCGCAGAGTTTTGCGATGGGCCATACGCCGGGCGCGTTCCATCTCACCAACGACACGCTGGGCGCGTTTATGCGCGATAACGACTTCGATACGCCGGTGATGGTGATGTGTTACCACGGCAACAGCAGCAAAGGCGCGGCGCAGTATCTGCTTCAGCAGGGCTACGACGCGGTGTACAGCGTCGACGGCGGCTTCGATGCCTGGCATCGTCATTTCCCGGCAGAAGTGGAATACGCCTTTGAGCGCTAATCCCGCTATACTGTTCCCTTTTGTGTGGAAATAAGCGACCGCTGCCCATGTTGATGATCACCTCTTTTACCAATCCGCGCGTCGCCCAGGCGTTTGTCGACTATATGGCAACGCAGGGCGTTATTCTGACCATTCAGCAACATACGCAGACCGATGTCTGGCTGGCCGATGAGAGCCAGGCCGGGCGGGTAAACGAGGAGCTGGCGCGTTTTCTTGAGAATCCTGGCGACCCGCGCTATCTGGCGGCAAGCTGGCAATCCGGCCAGACGGGCAGCGGATTGCATTACAGTCGTTTTCCTTTTCTTGCCACGATTCGCGAGCGCGCAGGGCCGTTTACGCTGCTGCTGATGGCCGCCTGTATTATCGTCTTCATTATCATGAACGTGGTGGGCGACCAGAGCGTGATGATCGCCCTGGCGTGGCCGTATGACCCCTCTCTGGAGTTTGACGTCTGGCGCTACTTCACTCATGCGCTGATGCACTTCTCAGTGATGCATATTCTCTTCAACCTGCTGTGGTGGTGGTATCTCGGCGGGATTGTCGAGAAGCGACTCGGCAGCGGTAAGCTGATCGTAATCACCGTGATTAGCGCCCTGTTGAGCGGCTACGTGCAGCATAAATTCAGCGGCCCGTGGTTCGGTGGTCTGTCGGGCGTCGTCTACGCCCTGATGGGCTATGTCTGGCTTCGCGGAGAGCGCGACCCGGAAAGCGGCATCTATTTACAACGCGGATTAATAGCCTTTGCGTTAATATGGCTAATTGCCGGATGGTTTGATCTGTTTGGTATGTCTATCGCCAATGGTGCGCACGTCACTGGCCTGGCGGTCGGGCTGGCAATGGCGCTTGCCGACACGCTCCATGCGCGAAAACGAACATAATTCTCAGGGATAATTGATGAAACAAACACAACGTCATGACGCCATTATCGAACTGGTCAAAAAACAGGGATACGTCAGCACCGAAGAGCTCGTCGAGCAGTTTGCCGTCAGCCCGCAAACGATCCGTCGTGACCTGAACGATCTGGCCGATCAGAACCGTATTTTGCGCCACCACGGCGGGGCGGCGCTGCCGTCCAGCTCGGTCAACACCTCCTGGCATGACCGTAAAGCCACGCAGACGGCGGAAAAAGAACGCATAGCCCGTAAAGTGGCGAGCCAAATCCCAAACGGGGCGACGCTGTTTATTGACATCGGCACCACGCCGGAAGCGGTTGCTCACGCGCTGCTGGATCACGAGAACCTGCGCGTGGTCACTAACAACCTGAACGTCGCCAACACTCTGATGCAGAAAGACGATTTCCGGATCATCCTCGCCGGTGGTGAACTGCGCAGCCGCGACGGGGGCATTATCGGTGAAGCGACGCTCGACTTTATCTCTCAGTTCCGCCTCGACTTCGGCATTCTGGGGATCAGCGGTATCGACAGCGACGGCTCGCTGCTGGAGTTTGATTACCACGAGGTGCGCACCAAGCGCGCGATTATTGAAAATTCACGCCACGTGATGCTGGTGGTGGACCATTCGAAGTTTGGCCGTAACGCGATGGTGAACATGGGCAGCATCAGCATTGTGGATGCGGTCTACACCGACGCGATGCCGCCAGCGGGCGTGATGCAGGTGATTAAAGATAATAATTTGCAGTTAGAATTGTGCTAGGAATTGTGTCGGGTGGCGCTGCGCTTACGCGACCTACAAATTGTTCTCCCTCTCCCTGTGGGAGAGGGCCGGGGTGAGGGCATCAGGCCGCACAAAACCTAAACGCCATACCCCATCATCTTCAAGAGCTGCTGCGCATGCTGTACCGCATCCTGACGATGCGCCACACCCAGCTTCTGATACAGATTACGAATGTGCGTTTTGATGGTGGTCGCCGCCACCGCCAGCTCACCGGCAATCTGCTCGTTGCTGTAGCCGGAATAGATCAGCCCCAGCACCTGCCATTCCCGCTGGGTGAGCGGGCTGGTGCGAATAAGCTCCGGCACTTCCGGATGGTTCAGCAGACGTTCAACGAAGTTCTCATCAAAATGCGCAAATTTGTGGCGATGATGCTGGTTAATCTCGCGCAGAATACGCTGAGCACGATGCTGATCCAGCTCCGGCAGGGTATTCAGCTGAATCAGCTGGCGCAGCTGTTGCGCCATCACTTCACCTTCAATCACAAAGTGGCTGATAAACCCGGTACGGTTCGCCAGCTGCAGCGCTTCCAGCAGCACGCGCTGGGCGTCATTTTTGCGTCCCGCCTGCCAGTAAAGCTGGTTAAGCAGCAGCAGGTTGCGGTTCAGATCGCTCATCAGGCGCAGGCTACGGGCGTTTTCGTTTAACTCTTCCAGTACGATCTCGGCAGGCTCGAAGTCACCCAGCAGGATCTGCACGCGGGCGATGTTGCGCCACTGGCTTTGCAGGAAGTGGTTATTGGCAAACTCTGGTTTTGGCGTATGACGCAGCCAGTTGGCGGCGGATTTTTTATCCCCCGTCATCTGCCAGTAAATCACCCGGACCTTATCGGCGTTTGACACCCAGTCGCTGTGGTACTGGCCGTTGCCGAGCAGGTTTTCCAGACGGTTAAGGTGATTGCGGGCGTTATCGAGATCGCCGCGCGCCAGCGAGCACTGCACCAGCAGCGCCAGGCACTGCAACTGCTGCTGCGGCTGGAAGCCAGAGAGCACGTTCACACCCTGACGGGCGCAGCTTTCTGCTTCATCGAGGCGCGACCATGCCCACAGCAGCTGAGCGCGAATGCGCAACAGGAACTCGTGCATCGGCAGCTGTTCCAGATGCTGTTCACGAATCAGCTGGAACGCTTTTTCCTGATTTTCCCAGGCAGCCTGCAGGAACCCCTGAGCGAATAAAATTTCACTTTGCTGAATCAGACTCCACAGGGCGTAGTGCCACACATCATGGCGGCGCGCCATCTGCTCGGTTTGCTGCATCAGGGAAAGGGAACGCGTCAGCTCGCCCTTGCAGTGCAGTACTTCCCCGTGTACCGAGGTCGCCACGATGCGGCTGTAGAAATTAGCCAGCGGCAGTTCATCCAGCGCGACCATCGCCAGCCGTTCCGCTTCATCCGGGTCGCCGTCGTTAATTGCGACCTGCGCCCGCAGGGCGTTAAATTCGCCGTGCAGGGTAGTATCCATTTCACTTTCCATCTCCTGCTCGGCACGCGCCAGCAGGGTATTGACCTCACTGTAGCGGTGCTGGCTTTGCATCAGCCAGGCCTGCAGCAGAACCAGACGCGGGTTCTCCAGCAGGCTCTCCCACGGCAGGGCTTTCAGCGACTCTTCCAGCAGCGTCAGTTCGCTGTGGTTAAACAGCCCCCACGCGTGGTTGAGCAGAATATCGCGCAGCATACTGGCGTCACCGGCAGCCAGCGCGTGGTGAATGGCCTCGCTCGGGAAGCCTTGCGCCATCCAGCTTTCAGCGGCGGCGCGATGGATTTCCGGCAGTTCTGTGGCAAGCTCCCACTGACAGCGCTGGCGCAGGAAGCTACCAAACAAGGGATGGTAGCTGAACCACTCGCCGGGATCGTCCATGCGTGTCAGGAACAGGCCCTGACGTTCAATCTCTTCCAGCTGTAACTGGCCGTTTTCACAGCCGGTAACGCGCACGATCAGCGCGTCGTTCATCGAACGCAGCAGGGAGCTTTTCAGCAGGAAATGACGGGTTGAAGGATCAACGCTGTCCAGCACCTCGTCCACCAGATAATCAGAGAGATGGCTGGCGTTGATACCGGCCAGACGCCGTGCCGACTGGTGTGTCGGGCTGTTGTTTTGCCGCGCAGAGAGGGCAATCAGCTGCAACGCCGTGGCCCAGCCCGCGACGTCATCGCACAGGCGGCTGCTTTCAGCGGCCTCAATCGGCGAGGTCAGACGACAGTCGAAGAACTGTTTCGCTTCCTGATGGGTAAAGGCCAACTGCTGGCTGCCAATCTCCAGCAGCTGATCGCGCACGCGCAGGTTGGCAATGCCCAGCTGCGGCAGGTTGCGCGACAGCACCACCAGGGTCAGGTTTTCCGGTTGATGGCGCAGGAAGAAACGCATCGACTCGTGGATAACCGGATTTGAAATCAGATGATAATCATCAATTACCACATAAAGCGGGCGATGCCATTCAGCCAGTTCAATGAACAGCTGAGAGAAAAGGGAGGACAGGCTGGCGTACTGGCGCTTTTGCACCATCACCTCACTGGCGACGCAGTGTCCATTCGTGGCCTGTTGAATGGCAGCAATCAGATAGCTGGCAAAACGCTCTTGCTGGTTATCGCCCTCATCAAGGGAGTACCAGCCAAGATCGCTCTTACCTGCGGCCCATTGCGAAATGAGCGTTGTTTTTCCATAACCTGCAGGGCTCGTAACCAGCGCCAGTCGGAAATTATGCGCGCCGGAAAGTTTAGCCAGCAGACGCTCGCGGACCACTGTATGGTCGAGACGAACCGGGCGACTTAATTTAGACGGAATCAACATAGGTTTCACTTCACTGTGGGGAACGAGAGATTTTATTTTTTTTGCGCTTCGTAATTAATAGCTATAAGGTCGGACAGATAGAGAACTATTGCAAGTTATGTCTGGATTTGGTGGCTCTGAATTTGCACTCTGTCACAAAACATTCAGGCAGATGATGGAACTTTCCTGAAAGGGCTGTGACGCCGCGCCAGTGCTGGCTTGTATGGTTCTCTTGCGGTTATGCTGAAACTGGTTTCAGAAAGGGATAGTGACGCCAAATTTAATAAAGTCCGGGTAAAGTTCAGTGAGCTTAATAATCTCCTTAGATATGACCCAATTGCAGAAATATTATTCTACGTAAGTAATCATTTCAGCGCGGATTAATTTCATCCGAAACTGCATTTCATTTCTTTGACATTCTTCCCGGTGACGTTTTCCTCTTCCGGGCACACTCAGGCTATGCTCTGAGAGTGGCCTCGATCACACTTTTATGCTCATCCCCGCTACTCCTCCCTGTCTAATCCCCCACAGGATGAGGAAGAGGTGAAATGAGCCAGGCACACTAGCGCCAACTTGTGTTTTCTTTCTAAAGGATGCCGATCCCCTATGTCACAGCCTACCTTCAACAAAGCTCAATTCCAGGCTGCCCTGACGCGTCAGTGGCAGCGTTTTGGCCTTCATGCTGCAAACGAGATGACGCCTCACCAGTGGTGGCAGGCGGTGAGCGGGGCGCTCGCAGAGCAGCTGGATGCTCAACCCGTGGCGAAGCCCGTCAAAGGCCAGCGTCACGTCAACTATATCTCGATGGAATTCCTGATTGGCCGCCTGACGGGCAACAATCTGCTGAACCTTGGGTGGTATCAGGAGGTGGGTGATGTGCTTAAAGCGCACGACATCAACCTGACTGACCTGCTGGAAGAAGAGATTGACCCGGCTCTCGGTAACGGTGGTCTGGGTCGCCTGGCGGCCTGCTTCCTTGACTCCATGGCAACGGTTGGCCAGTCCGCCATTGGCTATGGCCTCAACTATCAGTATGGCCTGTTCCGTCAGTCGTTCGCTGATGGTCACCAGATGGAAGCGCCAGATGACTGGCACCGCAATACCTACCCGTGGTTCCGCCACAATGCGCAGCTGGACGTGCAGGTCGGCATCGGTGGGAAAGTCACAAAGCAAGGCCTCTGGGAACCGGCTTTCACCATCACCGGTGAAGCCTGGGATCTGCCGGTGCTTGGCTACCGTAACGGCGTGGCGCAGCCGCTGCGCCTGTGGCAGGCGAAGCACGCTCATCCGTTCAACCTGACCAAATTCAACGACGGCGATTTCCTGCGTGCCGAGCAGCAGGGTATCGACGCCGAGAAGCTGACCAAAGTCCTCTACCCGAACGACAACCATCTGGCGGGTAAAAAGCTGCGTCTGATGCAGCAGTATTTCCAGTGCGCCTGCTCCGTGGCGGACATTCTGCGCCGTCATCACCTGGCGGGTCGCAAGCTGGCACAGCTGCCGGACTTCGAAGTGATTCAGCTCAACGACACGCACCCGACCATCGCCATTCCTGAACTGCTGCGCGTGCTGATCGACGAGCATCAGCTGAGCTGGGATGACGCCTGGGCGATTACCAGCCGCACCTTCGCCTACACCAACCACACCCTGATGCCGGAAGCGCTGGAGTGCTGGGATGAGAAGCTGGTGAAAGCGCTGCTGCCGCGCCATATGCAGATCATCAACAAGATTAACGATCGGTTTAAAACCCTGGTGGATAAAACCTGGCCAGGCAATAAAGCGGTCTGGGCGAAGCTGGCAGTGGTCCACGATAAGCAGGTTCGCATGGCGAACATGTGCGTGGTGAGCGGCTTTGCGGTGAACGGCGTAGCGGCCCTGCACTCTGATCTGGTGGTTAAAGATCTGTTCCCGGAATATCACCAGCTGTGGCCGACCAAATTCCACAACGTGACCAACGGCATCACGCCGCGTCGCTGGATCAAGCAGTGCAACCCGCTGCTGGCCGATCTGCTGGATAAGACCCTGAAGAAAGAGTGGGCCAACGATCTGGACCAGCTCATCAACCTGGAAAAATACGCGGATGACGCGAAGTTCCGCGAGCAGTACCGTGCCATCAAGCTGGAGAACAAAGTTCGTCTGGCAGCGTTTGTGAAAGCGCGCACCGGGATTGAGATCAACCCGAATGCCATTTTCGATATCCAGATCAAGCGCCTGCATGAGTACAAACGTCAGCACCTTAACCTGCTGCACATCCTGGCGCTGTATAAAGAGATCCGCGAGAACCCGCAGGCCGACCGCGTGCCGCGCGTGTTCCTGTTCGGTGCGAAAGCGGCACCGGGCTACTACCTGGCGAAAAATATCATCCTCGCCATTAATAAAGTGGCGGCGGCGATCAACAACGATCCGAAGGTGGGCGACAAGCTGAAGGTGGTGTTCCTGCCGGATTACTGCGTCTCGGCGGCTGAAATGCTGATCCCGGCGGCGGATATTTCCGAGCAGATCTCGACCGCAGGGAAAGAGGCCTCCGGCACCGGTAACATGAAGCTGGCGCTGAACGGTGCGCTGACCGTTGGCACGCTGGACGGTGCGAACGTCGAAATCGCTGAGCAGGTCGGTGAAGAGAATATCTTCATCTTCGGTCATACCGTGGAAGAGGTGAAAGCCATCAAGGCCAAAGGCTACGACCCGGTGAAATGGCGTAAGAAAGACAAAGTGCTGGATGCGGTGCTGAAAGAGCTGGAGAGCGGTAAATACAGCGACGGTGACAAGCACGCGTTTGACCAGATGCTGCACAGCATGGACAAGCATGGCGGTGACCCGTATCTGGTGATGGCCGATTTCACTGCCTATGTGGACGCGCAAAAGCAGGTCGACGTGCTGTATCGCGACCAGGACGCGTGGACCCGGGCATGCATTCTGAACACGGCGCGCTGCGGTATGTTCAGCTCTGACCGCTCAATCCGTGATTATCAGGCTCGTATCTGGCAGGCAAAACGCTAAGGAAGCGCGATGGAGAGTAAACGTCTGGACAGTGCCGCGCAGGCGGCGGGAATTAGCCTCAGTTACATCAATGCGCACGGCAAACCGCAGTCTATTGGTGCGGACACCAAAAGACGTTTGCTGAATGCCATGCACAAAGCCGACGCGAAAGCGTCGGCACTACCGGTGCCAAACGTAAAGGTCTTTACTGCGGGCAAAAAAATGTCGCTAACGGTGGAGGGGCGCGGCGAGTTTAGCTGGCTGCTCACCACCGAAGAGGGGCATCAGCATAAAGGCCACGCCACCGGCGGCAAAGCGTTTAACCTTCCGGCGAAACTGCCGGAGGGCTATCACAGCCTGACGCTCACCCAGGACGAGCAGCGTTTTCACTGCCGGGTGATCGTCGCGCCAAAACGCTGCTATGAGCCGCAGGCGCTGCTCGAAGGCAAAAAGCTGTGGGGCGCCTGCGTGCAGCTCTACACGCTGCGTTCCGACAGCAACTGGGGTATCGGCGATTTTGGCGATCTGAAGAATATGCTGGCCTCCGTGGGTGAGCGCGGCGGCGCGTTCATCGGCCTCAACCCGATCCACGCGCTCTATCCGGCGAACCCGGAAAGCGCCAGCCCGTACAGCCCGTCCTCCCGTCGCTGGCTGAACGTCATTTATATCGACGTTAACGCGTTGGATGATTTTAAAAACAGTAAAGACGCGCAGGCGTGGTGGAAGCTTGAGACCACGAAGCAGATGCTGAAACAGGCCCGCGAAGCGGACTGGGTCGATTACGCTACTGTGACCGCGCTAAAAATGGCGGCGCTGCGTCTGGCCTGGAAAGGCTTTGCTAAGCGCAATGACGATCAGATGGCGGCCTTCCGCCAGTTTGTGGCGCAGGAAGGCGAAAGCCTCTACTGGCAGGCGGCATTCGATGCGCTGCACGCGCATCAGGTGAAAGAGGACGAAATGCGCTGGGGCTGGCCGGTCTGGCCGGAAGCGTACCAGTCCGTGGACACCCCGGAAGTCAAAGCCTTCTGTAAAACGCATGCCGACGAGGTGGACTTCTATCTGTGGCTGCAGTGGCTGGCCTATAGCCAGTTTGCCGCCTGCTGGCAGGTAAGCCAGGGCTACAACATGCCGATCGGCCTGTATCGCGATCTGGCCGTCGGCGTGGCAGAAGGGGGCGCGGAAACCTGGTGTGACCGTGAGCTTTACTGCCTGAAAGCGTCCGTCGGTGCGCCGCCGGATATCCTTGGGCCGCTCGGTCAGAACTGGGGCTTGCCGCCGATGGATCCGCACGTGATGGCGGCGCGCGCGTACGAGCCGTTTATCGACCTGCTGCGTGCGAACATGCAAAACTGTGGCGCGCTGCGTATTGACCACGTCATGTCCGTACTGCGCCTGTGGTGGATCCCTTACGGCGAAACGGCCGATCACGGCGCGTACGTCCAGTATCCGGTAGACGATCTGCTGTCGATCCTGGCCCTGGAGAGTAAGCGTCACCAGTGTATGGTGATCGGGGAAGATCTCGGTACCGTGCCGGTGGAAATTGTCAGCAAGCTCCGCGACAGCGGCGTGTACTCCTATAAAGTGCTCTATTTTGAAAACGACCATGAGAAAACCTTCCGCGCGCCGAAAGCGTATCCAGAACAGTCAATGGCAGTCGCGACGACGCATGATCTTCCTACGCTCAGAGGCTACTGGGAAAGCGGCGATCTGACGCTCGGGAAAACGCTGGGTCTCTATCCTGATGAAGAGGTTCTGCGCGGGCTGTATCAGGATCGCGAGCTGGCGAAGCAGGGGCTGCTGGATGCGCTGCATAAGCATGGCTGCCTGCCGAAGCGCGCCGGTCACAAGGCGTCGCTGATGGCGATGACGCCAACGCTCAACCGCGGTTTGCAGCGCTATATTGCCGACAGCAACAGCGCTCTGCTTGGCCTTCAGCCGGAAGACTGGATTGATATGGCGGAGCCGGTGAACATCCCGGGCACCAGCTATCAGTACAAGAACTGGCGTCGCAAATTGTCCACAACGCTTGAGAAGATGTTTGCCGATGACGGGGTGAACAGGCTGATTAAGGATTTGGATAAGCGGCGAAAAGCGGCTGCTAAGAAGTGATAAAAAACCCGCCAGTGGCGGGTTTTTTATTGCCCGGTGGCGCTACGCTTACCGGGCCTACATGGAGCCAGTAGGTCGGGTAAGGCGAAGCCGCCACCCGACTTATGACATCAAACCACCATATTCAACAGCAGCACCCCAACCAGGCCACACACCGAAATAATGGTTTCCAGCGCGGACCAGGACTTGATGGTTTCACCGATGGTCAGGTTGAAGTACTCCTTAAACAGCCAGAAGCCCGGGTCGTTCACGTGAGAGAAAATCACGCTACCGGAACCGACCGCGATAACCATCAGCTCAGGACTGACGCCCGTGGTGGCAATCAGCGGCGCAACGATACCGCCTGCAGTAATCGCAGCAACGGTTGCAGAACCCAGCGCAATACGCAGAACCGCGGCAATAGACCAGGCCATCAGGAGCGGCGACACGTTGGTTTCATGCATCATCGCAGCGATGTATTTGTCCACGCCGCTGTCAACCAGCACCTGCTTGAACGCACCGCCACCGCCGATGATCAGGAGCATCATGGCAATAATTTTGATGGAAGAGGTCAATGTGTCGTTGATCTGATCCATTGAACGACCCCGGTTCAGACCGAAGGTGAACATCGCGATCAGGACGGCAATCAGCGTAGCCATGACCGGATCGCCCAGGAATTCTGCCACGCCCAGGAACGCATGACCTTTCGGCAGGATCATCTCTGCCACGGCGCGCATCGCCATCAGGATCACCGGTACCAGTGAGGTCCAGACGCTGACGCCAAAGCCAGGCATCTCTTCTTCGGTGAAGGTTTTCGCGCTGTACAGACCTTCCGGAATTGGCTTATCGATACCTTTCAGGAAGCGGGCATATACCGGGCCTGCCAGAATCACGGTCGGGATTGCCAGAATCGTACCGAACAGCAGGGTTTTACCCATATCGGCGTGGAAGATAGTGGCGATTGCCGTTGGGCCCGGGTGAGGTGGCAGGAAGCCGTGGGTCACGGACAGCGCCGCAGCCATTGGCACACCCACAAACAGCAGCGGAATGTTAGCTGCCGCTGCGATGGTGAACACCAGTGGCAGCATCAGCACGAAGCCCACTTCATAGAACAGCGCGAAACCGACGGTAAAACCGGTCAACACCACCGCCCACTGAATGTTCTTCTTACCAAATTTGTCGATAAGCGTGGTGGCAATACGCTGCGCGCCGCCGCAGTCTGCCAGCATTTTGCCGAGCATGGCACCGAAGCCCATGATCAGCGCCAGGCTGCCGAGCGTGCCGCCGACACCGGCTTTAATGGAGCTGATAACTTTAACCAGCGGCATACCCTGCATCAGACCGACTGCAAGTGCCACCAGAACCAGAGCGATAAATCCATTCATTTTGAAACGGATCATCAAGAGCAGTAATAACACAACACCGATAGCAACGATGACTAATGGCATGATTTACCTGGCCTTTGAATTGTTATGGGTAACGTCATTGTTTCAACGACACATTCCGATTGTCCCAACTGGGAACAGAGAAGTAACGGCACTAATACTGATGCCTTGCAAACCATTAAGTTTAGTCGGCTGTTATGAGTGTGCTTAGTGCCCACGAGAATGATACGGGTAACATGGCGTGATTGAGAATCACCCTGGCAGGCAAAATGTGAATTATGAGACGCAGGTCAACATATAGAGGAGGCGCGGCGGGAAAACAAAAGCCGGGTGGCGGCTTCGCCTGACCCGGCCTGCGATTCGGATGCAGTAACTGTTTTGTAGGCCCGGTAAGCGCAGCGCCACCGGGCAAAAGCAGACGGCTTAGTAGTAAGAATGCTCGCCGCGCTGGTGCTCGGTCAGGTCACGTACGCCTTTCAGTTCCGGGAACTCGTTCAGCAGCTGCTTCTCGATCCCTTCTTTCAGCGTCACATCGACCATAGAGCAACCGTTACAGCCGCCGCCAAACTGCAGGATCGCCAGGCCGTCTTCCGTGATTTCCATCAGGGAAACGCGACCACCATGACCCGCCAGCTGGGGGTTGATCTGGGATTGCAGCAGATATTCAACGCGCTCCATCAGCGGGGCATCGTCTGAGACTTTACGCATTTTGGCGTTCGGCGCTTTCAGGGTCAGCTGAGAGCCCAGCTGGTCGGTGACGAAGTCGATCTCCGCATCTTCAAGATACGGCGCGCTCAGCTCATCAACATAAGCGGTGAGCTGTTCAAACTTAAGGGCAGTGTCAGTTGCTTCCACAGCGTCTGGCGGACAATAAGAGACACCGCATTCTGCATTCGGCGTGCCCGGGTTAATCACAAACACGCGGATCTGCGTCCCTTCTTCCTGATTTGCCAGCAGTTTGGCAAAGTGCGCTTGTGCAGAATCGGAAATACGGATCATAGCTTTGGCCTAATAGTTGACTAAATTACCTGGGTATAATCATACGCCCATTGAAGAAGGGCTACAAGGTACGGCACAGACACCATACCTGAACCGACGCGGCACCGCTTCGCAAAAGCAGTCGGGAAAGTTCAGCAACGGTACTGCCTGTGGTGACGACATCATCCACAATCGCGATATGGAGGCCGTTAACCGCCAATTCAAGGCGAAAGGCATTTTTGAGGTTTCTTTTGCGCAGCCGGGCGTTGAGCTGATGCTGAACGGCGGTGGCATGTACGCGGGTGAGTGCGCTGGCAGTGTATCGACAGCCGAGCCAGCGGGCGAGCGGACGGCAGAGCAGGTCGCTCTGATTGTAACCACGCCGCCAGTGGCGACGGCGATACAGGGGAACATTGACCACCATATCAATTTTCGGCAGGGCGCGGGTTCGCCGTGCCTGTAAAACCGCCAGCAATAACAGGCGGGCAAGGGGCGGTGCCAGCGAACTCTGGCCGGAAAACTTCAGGGCGTGAATCAGCCTGCTCAGCGGCCGAACGTAATCATCCACCGCCACCAGTGCGCTCCACGGCGGGGGTTTTTTCAGGCAGCGGCCACAGGGTAAATAGCGGTTCGCGGCGGGTAAACCACATTGTGGGCAGGTGGTGATACGCCTTTCCAGCGAACGCGTGCAGACGGAACAGACGCCCCAGGCGCTAAGGGCAAGCGGCATTTTGCATAGCCAGCACAAGCCGGGCACTGTTAGCATGTTCAACCTCCATGTGAAAAAAGAGAACAGTAACTGATGAAGACGCTGTGGTGGCAGACCGTAGGGACAGGAAATTGCCATCTTGTGCTGCTGCACGGATGGGGCCTGAATGCAGAAGTATGGCATTGCATAAACGAGGAACTAGCCTCGCAATTTACGTTACATCTGGTTGATCTACCGGGGTATGGCCGTAGCCACGGTTATGGAGCGATGACGCTCGAAGAGATGGCGCAGGAGGTGCTGAACGCGGCGCCACAACATGCCATCTGGCTGGGCTGGAGCCTGGGTGGGCTGGTGGCAAGCCAGATTGCGCTTTCCTGGCCCGAGCGCGTAAACGCGCTGGTGACGGTGGCCTCATCGCCCTGCTTTAGCGCGCAGGAGACGTGGCCCGGCATAAAGCCTGACGTGCTGGCGGGTTTCCAGCAGCAGCTGAGTGACGATTTCCAGCGGACCGTAGAGCGGTTCCTCGCGCTACAGACGATGGGCACCGAAACCGCGCGACAGGATGCCAGAGCGCTGAAGCAGGTGGTGCTCTCTTTGCCGATGCCGGACGTTGAGGTGCTCAACGGCGGCCTTGAAATTCTGAAAACGGTCGATCTGCGTGAGCCGCTGGCCGCGCTGACGATGCCGCATCTGCGTATCTATGGTTATCTTGACGGGCTGGTGCCGCGCAAAGTGGTGCCCTTGCTGGACTCCCTCTGGCCGGACAGCGAATCGCAGGTCATTGCCAAAGCCGCGCATGCCCCGTTTATCTCTCATCCGACGGAATTTTGTTCAGCGCTCATTGCGTTAAGTCAACGTTTAGACTGATTATTTTCTATCCAGCCTGGAAAAAGTAACACACCGCAACCATACTCCAGATGTCGTTGCGGTTGTTATACCTACGATGATCAAAACAACAATCCTATGGAGAGTCAGGCTATGAAACTTGTTACAGGTATTGTCACTTCTCTGGTTATTGGGTCACTGTCATTTGGCGTCTTTGCGGCAAAAGAGCTGGAAAAAGATAAAGTTGCCGGCATGAATCTGACGAAAATCGGTGAGATTTCTACGTCTGACACCACCGCGCCGATGGATGCGAGAAAAGAGCTGTCGAAGAAAGCGGATGAGATGGGCGGGACGTACTACGTCGTCACCAGTGCAGAAAAACAGACCAAAAACGTACGCGCCACCGCGGACGTCTATAAGTAATATGATAAAGCCGGGCAGCGATGCCCGGCTTTATGAGTGCAGTATTAGCGCAGTGCCCACCACTCCCGCAGGCAAGCCTTTCCTTCCGGACAACTTTTACAACTGCCAGAGAGGCAACCCTCTGCCTCCTCCTGGATCCGCACGGCTTTACCCATGGCTTCAAGGCGTTCCAGCATGGCATCGATCATCGGCTGGGGCGTATGCAGGCTGAGGCTCAGCTGTTTCGCCTCCATCCGGCCCTGCAGAGCCAGCATGTCACGCACCTGAATCAATGACGCCATGGTGTGCTCCTTAGTGACAGTCGCCCGCCGGGCTGTTGCAGCAGGTCGCGGCGGTTTTACGATTTGCCAGCAGGTCGATATCGACGCGGCTGCGTGCCCGGCGCAGCAGGCCAAGAACAACCACGTTAAACAGGACAACCGCGAGGATACAAACCAGGCTGTAGCGTGGGTGCTGACTGAAATTAACGGTCTGATAAAACAGCGTCGCCAGCGAGTAAGCGATATTTAGCCCCCACAGAATGGAGAAGCCCATCCAGCCGCGACTGGATTCACGCGCAATCGCTCCCATGACGGAGATGCACGGAATATAGAGCAGAACAAAGATGAGATAGCTGTAGGCCGCAGATGCGCTACCAAATTTCTCTCCCATCACGCCCATGGCACCCGTCGCCATTTCACCGTCGCCTTTGCTGGCCTCAATCGGGTTCGCCAGCACGCTCAGGCTGAAGGTATCTTTCAGGCTCTGCCAGGTCTCCTCGACGGCACCCAGCAGTTCATCACCGAGGTGAAACGCTGCCGGATTAAATTCCTGTTCCTGGATGTTCTCCGCGGTGTAGAGCGTGTTCAGGGTGCCGACAACCACCTCTTTCGCCATCGCACCGGTGAACAGGCCCACGGTCGCCTGCCAGTTATCCTCATGCACGCCAATCGGTTTGAAGACCGGCGTGATGATGCGGCTGACAGAGGCGAGGGCAGAATCGTTGATGTTATCTGCTGCCTGACCGCTGAGGGTGAAGCTGTTCAGCGCGCTCAGGAAAATGCTGACGATGACAATCACCTTACCAGCGCGCAGCACAAACCCTTTCAGGCGTTGCCAGGTCTGGATCACCAGGCTTTTCAGGTGTGGAACGTGATAGACCGGCAGCTCCATGACAAACGGTGAGGCTTCACCGCGCATAATCGTGTGCTTGAGCATTAAACCGGTCAGTATCGCCATCACGATGCCCAGAACATACAGCGAGAAGACTGCCAGCGCGCCCTGCTGACCAAAGAAGGCGGCCGCAAAGACGGCGAAGATGGCCAGACGCGCACCGCAGGACATAAACGGCGCCATCATAATGGTCATCAGGCGTTCACGCGGAGCATCCAGGGTACGGGCACCCATGACCGACGGCACGTTACAGCCGAAGCCGACAATCAGCGGTACGAAGGATTTGCCGGGCAGACCCAGGGCCTGCATCAGGCGGTCCATGACGAACGCGGCGCGCGCCATATAACCTGAATCTTCCAGGAACGAGAGGAACAGATACATCATGCCGATCTGCGGTACCAGCGGCAGAACGGTGTTAATGCCCCCGCCGAGCCCCTGAGCGAGGAAAATGGTCAGCCACTCCGGGAAGTGCAGGGTGTAACCCACCCACTGAATCCCGTGTACAAAGATCGCGACGGAACCGGCGTCAAAAATCGGCTGGAGTGCGCCGCCGATGTTGATGGCGAGCAGGAACATCACGTACATCACCAGCAGGAAGATCGGCAAACCGAGGAAGCGGTTGAGTACAATCTTATCCACCGCCGCCGTAAAGCGGCTGGGTTCCGCCGTCAGGGCATTACTGACCACGTCGCAAATCGAGGCGATGGCCTGGTATCGTGCATCGGCGATGTGCAGCGCCGGGTCGTCCAGCTCGTCGCCGAGACGGGCCACCGTCGCGTCCAGTTTATCTGCCGCATGTCCGGCATAGGCGCGGCTATAGATATCGCCTTCCAGCATCTGCAGGCCGAGCCACTGGCGCTGTTTTGCAGGCATGCTTTTGTCCATCTCCTGCGCCAGCAGATCGGCTTCGCGCAGCAGCGGGCGGGCGTAATGCACCAGCTCAACGTCGTGATTTCCCGTGTGACGGTCAATCGCCAGCTTCAGGGCATCAATCCCGCGAGCGCGCGTTGATACCAGCGGCACTACCGGGCAACCCAGGCGCGCGGAGAGGGCATCGACGTCGATGCGCAGCTTTTGTTTCTCTGCAATGTCGAGCATGTTGAGCGCCACGATGCAGGGAATACCCAGCTCCAGCAGTTGCAGCGTCAGGTAGAGGTTGCGCTCGAGGTTGGAGGCGTCGACCACGTTGATCAGCAGATCCGCGTCGCCGCTCAGAATGTAGTGGCAGGCAATTTGCTCATCGAGCGAGGTCTGCGACGAAATGGTGGTCAAGGAATAGGTGCCGGGAAGGTCAACCAGAGTGACCTGATGATCCGTTGTCGTGAACTGGCCTTCTTTACGTTCAACGGTTACGCCTGCCCAGTTACCGACGCGCTGGCGCGCGCCCGTGAGCTGGTTAAATAGCGTGGTCTTGCCGGAATTAGGATTGCCAATTAAGCCAATAGTTAATTTTTTCATTTTTTTAGACTCACTGAAACCGCTGGCTCGTTATCGGGATAAGGCTTCGACTTCTATTAATGCGAGGTCTTTTTTACGCAGGACCAGATTCACGCGTCGGGTTTCAATGTGAACCGGATCGCCTAACGGCGCCACGCGCACCACCTGGAATGACGAGCCGGGCAGCATGCCCAGCGAGAGCAGCTTTTGCCGATAGGCCGGGCTAATTTCGCGGGTAAAACCGGTAATCTTCCACGCACTGTCTGGAGTGAATTGCATAACGCCTGCTTCCACGAAAGGTTAAATTATCTACTATGGGATGATAATGAGAATAGTTTTTATCAGCAATAATAAAACTGTGACGGAATGTTGTTTGGTGTATTAATTTACGGCCTGTTTGACCTTGCTCAATATTTGCTGAAATGCGGAGATAAAGAGAAGAGAGTTATTTGTTAATGAAGTGATAATTTGTGGTTTAAATATGGATGCACTCTATTTGTTTTAATTCTTTGCGGCCTGCTTGCCGGGCGGCACTGCGTTTGCCCGGCCTACAAAACCGTAGGCCCGGTAAGCGTAGCGCCACCGGGCGTTTATCACTTAGCGCTTCTTGCCCATCGCGGCCGCCAGCGCATCCATCATCGCGCTATTGCCCGCTGGCTGAGCATCACGCCCGCGCGGTTTTGCCGCTTTCGCGGCCGGGCGCTGGGAGTCACGAGCGCCGCCGTTTCCGCCACGACGCGCGTTGGTGTCGCCTGGCTGCTCGTCCAGACGCATGGTCAGGGCGATACGTTTGCGCTGTAGGTCCACTTCCAGCACTTTCACCTTCACGATGTCGCCCGCTTTGACCACGGTGTGCGGGTCTTCAACGAACTTGTCGGCGAGAGAAGAGATGTGAACCAGGCCATCCTGATGCACGCCGATATCCACAAACGCGCCGAAGTTGGTGACGTTAGTTACCGCGCCTTCCAGCACCATGCCGGGCAGCAGATCGTTCATGGTCTCGATGCCGTCAGCAAAGGTCGCCGTTTTGAACTCAGGACGCGGATCGCGGCCCGGTTTTTCCAGCTCTTTGATGATATCGGTGACGGTTGGCACACCAAATTTGTCGTCGGTGAAATCCACCGCTTTGAGGTTGCGCAGGGCACTGCTATCGCCCATCAGGTCCTTCAGCGCCTGCTGGGTGGCGGCCAGAATACGTTCCACCACCGGGTAGGCTTCCGGGTGAACGGTGGAGGCATCCAGCGGGTTATCGCCGTGGTTGATGCGCAGGAAGCCCGCGCATTGCTCAAACGCTTTCGGCCCCAGACGGCTCACCTTCAGCAGCTGCTGACGGTTCTGGAACTGGCCGTTCTCATCACGCCAGGCGACGATGTTCTGCGCCATCATGCGGGTTAAGCCCGCCACGCGGGTCAGCAGCGGCACGGAGGCGGTATTCAGGTCAACACCGACGGCGTTTACGCAGTCTTCTACGACCGCATCCAGCTTGCGTGCCAGCTGAGTCTGGCTCACATCGTGCTGGTACTGGCCCACGCCGATGGATTTCGGATCAATTTTCACCAGCTCCGCCAGCGGATCCTGCAAACGACGGGCGATAGATACCGCGCCGCGCAATGAAACGTCCAGGTCCGGGAATTCCTGCGCCGCCAGCTCGGAGGCGGAATAGACTGATGCGCCCGCTTCGCTGACGATCACCTTCTGCGCCGTGACTTTCGGGAACTGCTTCTGCACGTCGAGGAAGAAACGTTCAGTCTCGCGGGACGCCGTACCGTTACCGATGGCGACCAGCTCGACGTTGTATTTTTCACACAGAGCGGCAACCACGACAGCCGCTTTCGCTGCCTGTCCGGTGTGCGGATAGATGGTGTCAGTGGCGACCAGCTTGCCGGTGCCGTCAACCACCGCCACTTTCACGCCGGTACGCAGGCCCGGATCGAGACCCATGGTCGCGCGCAGGCCAGCAGGCGCCGCCATCAGCAGGTCATGCAGGTTACGGGCGAAAACGTTGATCGCTTCATCTTCGGCGCGCTCGCGCACGGTGCCCATCAGCTCGGTTTCGAGGTGCATCAGCACCTTGATGCGCCAGGTCCAGCTCACCACGCCTTTGCGCCAGCTGTCTGCCGGAGCGTTGTTCAGGCGCAGGCCGAGATGGTCAATGATGATCTGCTCGCAGTGGCTCTCTTTCGGCGGCTCGTCAAACTGCGGATCAGCGTTCAGAGAGAGCTGCAGCACACCTTCGTTGCGGCCGCGGAACATTGCCAGCGCACGGTGTGAAGGGGTGGTAGAAATCGGTTCGTGGTGATCAAAGTAGTCGCGGAATTTCGCGCCTTCGTCCTCTTTCCCCGCCACGACGGTAGAGACGATGTGCGCATTCTTCCACAGGTAATCACGCACTTTAGCCAGCAGGGCTGCGTCTTCGGCAAAGCGTTCCATCAGAATGTAACGCGCACCGTCAAGGGCGGCCTTGGTGTCCGCGACGCCTTTGTCGGCATCGATGAATTTCACCGCCTCAGTTTCCGGATGGTGGGACGGCTCATTCCACAGCAGGTCGGCCAGCGGCTCAAGGCCTGCTTCAATCGCGATCTGCCCGCGCGTGCGGCGCTTCGGTTTGTAAGGCAGATAGAGATCTTCGAGTTCGGTTTTGCTCAGGGTGCCGTTAATGGCGCTTTCCAGTTCGCTGGTCAGCTTGCCCTGTTCGCCAATGGATTTGAGGATCGCCTGACGACGGTCTTCCAGTTCACGCAGGTATCCCAGACGGGTTTCCAGGTTACGCAGCTGCGTGTCATCCAGACCGCCGGTGACTTCCTTACGATAACGTGCAATAAACGGCACGGTGTTCCCTTCATCAAGCAGGCGAACGGCAGCTTCTACCTGTTCGGCTCTGGCCTGAA
This sequence comes from Enterobacter cloacae complex sp. IR5458, assembly GCF_049238025.1. Taxonomy (NCBI): domain Bacteria; kingdom Pseudomonadati; phylum Pseudomonadota; class Gammaproteobacteria; order Enterobacterales; family Enterobacteriaceae; genus Enterobacter; species Enterobacter cloacae complex sp. IR5458. The sequence continues at coordinate 63,279 of NZ_JBMKIF010000011.1, read as the reverse complement.
GTTCACCCGCAATAATGCGGCAGAGCGAATCTTTCATCATGGCTTTATCATCTGTTGAGTCGAAAAATCAGGGGATAGTTATACGGGCTGACACGGCAAAATGCCAGCCGGGGAGGGCGCTCTCGGACTATTTTACGTAGACGATCTCATTGACGTACCAGCTGGCTTCACCGGCGGGAGTCTGAACGACGGCCAAATCACCCACTTCCTTTTTCAGCAGCGCGCGGGCCATCGGGGAGTCGATGGAGATGTAATCCTTACGACCAAAAATTTCATCGTAGCCGACAATGCGAAAACGCAGGGTGTCACCGTCGTCGTTTTCAATCTCCACCCACGCGCCGAAGAACACTTTGCCCTCCTGCTGCGGGGAGTAATCGACAATTTTCAGGTTCTCAAGGCACTTGGTCAGGTAGCGTACCCGACGGTCAATCTCACGCAGTCGCTTTTTGTTGTACTGGTAGTCAGCATTTTCGCTGCGATCGCCCAGGCTTGCCGCCCAGGTCACCTTTTTGGTTACTTCAGGGCGCTCTTCTCGCCACAGGTAATCCATCTCTTTTTTGAGTTTTTCGTACCCTTCGCGGGTGATCAGGGGCGTTTTCATGGTAAAGCCTTTGCTGCCTGTTTTCTGTCTGGCGCACAATACGTACCACACAGTGTAACAGACAGGATTAATAATGATTTATGTGATGAAATGAGCAGATAAGCTGCTGTTAAATATGCTTTGTAACAATTTCGACTAGAATTTATACCAGATTTCGCTGGTCGAATACGTGCACTTTTTTAGAATACGCTGTCACAAAGACTATCCGAACCTTTGGGAGTACACACAATGCAAGAGAACTACAAAATTCTGGTCGTGGATGACGACATGCGCCTGCGTGCGCTGCTGGAGCGTTATCTGACCGAGCAGGGCTTCCAGGTTCGTAGCGTCGCGAACGCTGAGCAGATGGATCGTCTGCTAACCCGTGAATCTTTCCATTTGATGGTTCTCGACCTGATGCTGCCGGGCGAGGACGGGCTCTCTATCTGCCGTCGTCTGCGTAGCCAGAGTAACCCGATGCCGATCATCATGGTGACCGCGAAGGGTGAAGAAGTTGACCGTATCGTGGGCCTCGAAATCGGCGCGGATGACTACATTCCAAAACCGTTTAACCCGCGTGAACTGCTGGCGCGTATTCGTGCCGTGCTGCGTCGTCAGGCGAACGAGCTGCCTGGCGCACCGTCGCAGGAAGAAGCGGTGATTGCCTTCGGCAAGTTCAAGCTGAACCTCGGTACGCGTGAGATGTTCCGTGAAGACGAGCCAATGCCGCTCACCAGCGGTGAGTTTGCGGTGCTGAAAGCGCTGGTCAGCCACCCGCGTGAGCCGCTTTCCCGTGACAAGCTGATGAACCTGGCGCGTGGTCGCGAATACTCGGCAATGGAACGCTCCATCGACGTGCAGATCTCCCGTCTGCGCCGCATGGTGGAAGAAGATCCGGCGCATCCTCGTTATATTCAGACCGTATGGGGTCTGGGCTACGTGTTCGTTCCGGACGGCTCTAAAGCATGAGGCGAATGCGCTTCTCGCCGCGAAGCTCATTTGCCCGCACCCTGTTACTGATCGTCACCTTGCTGTTCGTCAGCCTGGTGACGACCTACCTGGTGGTTTTGAACTTTGCGATTTTGCCGAGCCTCCAGCAGTTTAATAAGGTCCTGGCATACGAAGTCCGTATGCTGATGACCGATAAACTGCAACTGGAGGACGGCACGCAACTGGTCGTTCCCCCGGCGTTTCGCCGTGAAATCTACCGTGAACTGGGCATTTCGCTCTACTCGAATGAGGCGGCAGAAGACGCGGGTTTGCGCTGGGCGCAGCACTACGAATTTCTTAGCCAGCAGATGGCGCAGCAGCTGGGTGGCCCAACGGAAGTCCGCGTTGAGGTTAACAAAAGCTCGCCTGTCGTCTGGCTGAAAACCTGGCTGTCACCCAACATCTGGGTGCGCGTTCCGCTGACGGAAATCCATCAGGGCGATTTCTCGCCGCTGTTCCGCTATACGCTCGCCATTATGCTGCTGGCGATAGGCGGGGCCTGGCTGTTTATCCGTATACAGAACCGACCGCTGGTCGACCTGGAGCACGCTGCGCTGCAGGTCGGTAAAGGCATTATTCCTCCCCCGCTGCGCGAGTATGGCGCCTCGGAAGTGCGTTCTGTTACGCGGGCCTTTAACCACATGGCCGCAGGCGTGAAGCAGCTGGCGGATGACCGTACGCTGCTGATGGCGGGCGTCAGTCATGACCTGCGCACGCCGTTGACGCGTATCCGTCTGGCAACGGAGATGATGGGCGAAGAAGATGGTTATCTCGCCGAGTCCATCAACAAGGACATCGAAGAGTGTAACGCCATCATCGAGCAGTTCATCGACTATCTCCGTACCGGGCAGGAGATGCCGATGGAGATGGCGGATCTGAACGCGGTGCTGGGTGAAGTGGTGGCCGCGGAAAGTGGTTATGAACGTGAAATTGATACTGCCCTTCAGGCCGGTGAAATTCAGGTCCGTATGCACCCGCTCTCCATTAAGCGTGCGGTGGCGAACATGGTGGTCAACGCGGCGCGCTACGGTAACGGCTGGATTAAAGTCAGCAGCGGGTCTGAACTCAACCGCGCCTGGTTCCAGGTGGAAGATGACGGTCCGGGTATTAAGCCCGAGCAGCGTAAGCATCTGTTCCAGCCGTTTGTGCGTGGCGACAGTGCGCGCAGCACCAGTGGTACGGGCTTAGGCCTGGCGATTGTGCAGCGTATTATCGATAACCATAACGGATTGCTGGAGATCGGCACCAGCGAGCGGGGTGGGCTGAGCATTCGCGCCTGGTTACCGGTGCCGGTGACGCGCGGACAGGTGAAAGAGAGTTAATCATTAAACGGTGCGGCCTGATGCCCTCACCCCGGCCCTCTCCCACTGGGAGAGGGGGAAAACATTAAAAAAGGCAACTTTCGTTGCCTTTTTGCTTTTACCTACAGCTTCGGTCCCGCACTCACCAGCGCTTCGCCCGCTGGTGTATCGGTATATTTCTCGAAGTTCTCAATAAACAGCTTCGCCAGCGATTCTGCCTTCTCGCGCCACTGTTCCGGCGATCCGTACGTATTGCGCGGGTCGAGGATATGCGTATCCACACCCGGCAGCGACGTTGGAATGGCCAGGTCAAACATCGGCAGCGTGAAGGTTTCGGCGTTATCGAGAGAACCATCCAGAATGGCGTCGATAATGGCGCGAGTATCCTTGATAGAGATACGTTTGCCAGTCCCGTTCCAGCCGGTGTTCACCAGGTAGGCCTGCGCGCCAGACGCCTGCATGCGTTTCACCAGCACTTCAGCGTACTGCGTCGGGTGCAGCGACAGGAATGCTGCGCCGAAGCAGGCGGAGAAGGTTGGGGTTGGCTCCGTCACGCCGCGCTCGGTACCCGCCAGTTTGGCCGTAAAGCCAGAAAGGAAGTGGTACTGCGTCTGGCTGGCGGTCAGGCGAGATACCGGAGGCAGCACGCCAAAGGCATCCGCCGTCAGGAAAATCACCTTCGTAGCATGACCCGCTTTTGACACCGGCTTCACGATGTTGTCGATGTGGTAGATCGGGTATGACACGCGCGTGTTTTCGGTTTTCGAGGCGTCGTCAAAGTCGATAGAGCCGTCGGCACGTACGGTGACGTTTTCCAGCAGCGCATCGCGACGGATTGCGTGGAAGATATCCGGCTCAGCCTCTTCAGACAGGCGAATGGTCTTCGCGTAGCAGCCGCCTTCAAAGTTAAACACGCCGTCATCGTCCCAGCCGTGTTCGTCATCGCCAATCAGACGACGTTTCGGGTCGGTGGAGAGGGTGGTTTTCCCTGTGCCGGAAAGGCCGAAGAACACCGCCACATCGCCTTTCTCGCCGACGTTCGCCGAGCAGTGCATGGACGCGATGCCGCGCAGTGGCAGCAGGTAGTTCATGACCGAGAACATCCCTTTCTTCATCTCGCCGCCGTACCAGGTACCGCCGATCAGCTGGATACGCTCGGTCAGGTTGAAGGCGACAAAGTTTTCGGAGTTCAGGCCCTGCTCTTTCCACTGCGGGTTAGTGCATTTCGCACCGTTCATTACGATGAAGTCAGGCGTGAAGTCCTGCAGCTCTTCGTCGGTTGGACGAATAAACATGTTCTTCACGAAATGCGCCTGCCAGGCTACTTCGGTAATGAAACGTACGGAGAGACGGGTGTCGGCGTTAGCGCCGCAGAAAGCGTCTACGATAAACAGACGCTTGCCAGAAAGTTGATGGGTGACGAGCCCTTTCAGATGCTGCCAGATTTCCGGGGAGAGCGGTTTGTTGTCGTTCTTCCCTTTGCCTTTGTCAGCCCACCACAGCGTATCGCGGGTGGTTTCGTCTCGGACGATATACTTATCTTTCGGCGAACGACCGGTAAAAATACCGGTATCGACGGCGATAGCACCAAGATTCGTCAACACACCGCGCTCGTATCCTTCCAGTGCTGGATTGAGCTCTTCCTGATACAGCGTATCGTAGTCGGGGTTGTAGACGACTTCCTGGACGTCGTGAATACCATAAGCCTTGAGATCTTGCGGGGTTAAACCAGTAACACGCATATCACTGCTCCTTAGCCAATATGTACTGCCTGAAATTGTAGGGTTTTTCTGGGGTTGTTAACCGCGACGGGGCTCATAGATTTACGCATCTGGACAAAACCCTTACTAACGGAAAACGCTGCGACTCCAGTCACAGTGCAGGCGGATTATCGCAGGAATCGCTTTTTGGTTGGGGAAAATGTTCCGAAAAGGTTAAAGGCTGGTGATTTTATCGGAGAGAATGTGAATGTAATCGCATACACGTAAGAAAATTACGTAAGAGTTACATACGGAAAACGATTCAGCTTAAGCGAGGTTTTTTGCCCTCACCCAGTTCCCTCTCCCACAGGGAGAGAGAACAGGATGGGGAGAGGGAAGGGTATTAGTGAACCTGCGGATCCGCCGGGGAGGCGTTGTTGCGGATCTCAGCGATATCCATTGAATTGAACACATAGTGCGTACCGCAGTAGTCACAGTGCATATCAATTTCGCCGTCTTCCGCCATGATGCTGTCGATCTCTTCATCTGGCAGGGTTTTCAGCGCACCCGCGCAGCGTTCGCGAGAACAGGTGCATTTGAACTCCACTGCCTGCGGGTCGTAAACGGTCACTTCTTCTTCGTGGTACAGACGCCACAGCACGTCAGTCGCCGACAGGTTAAACAGCTCTTCTGCTTTGACGGTTTCGGTCAGCGTCGCCAGGTGCTCGAAGTCATTGGTCTGTGCGTCCTGGGCTGGCAGAACTTGCAGCAGCATACCGCCTGCAGCAGGCTGACCATCCACTTCACCGGTGCGGATGAACAGACGCGTCGGCAGCTGTTCAGAACGCATGAAGTAATCTTCCAGGCAGGCTGCCAGGGTATCCCCTTCGAGGCCGACCACGCCCTGATAGCGTTCACCTTCCTCAGGGGAGATGGTGATCACCAGGTAGCCATTCCCCACCAGCGTTTTGAGGTCTGCATTTTCAGGCACATCGCCCTGAACGCGTGCGACGCCGCGCATCTGCTGCTGGTTATTGCCGTTGATCACTGCCAGCGTCATTGGGCCGTCACCCTGCAACTGCACGGTAATATCACCGGCAAATTTCAGCGTCGCGGTCAGCAGGCTGGTGGCAACCAGCAGTTCGCCCAACAGGGTCTTCACCGGCAGCGGGTAATTGTGGTTTTCCAGAATCTGTTTCCAGGTTTCGGATACGGTGACCAGTTCGCCGCGCACGGCGAATTGTTCAAACAGATAGCGGTGTAATTGGTCGTGTTGGGCCATTTTCATCTCTCGTGCGGGTGAGGGTTACTCTGTCTCACCGTGTTTAAATTTCATCAGATCGCGGCGCTCTTTTTTATCCGGCCGCCGGTCCGGGTGGGGCATGGTTAGCGCATTCATTTTGCGCGCCAGCGCGGTCTTCTCGCGTTTCTCAACGCTTTCCGCTGTCTCTTCATAAAGCAGTGCGGCTTCCGATGCGGGCCGACGTTGTTCGGTAATGGTTTTAATCACCACCGTTTTTTCATCGTTGCCCTGGAGTAGCGTTAAGGTGGCGTTCAGCTCAACCAGCTTGCTCGGCTTGCTGCGCTGGCCGTTGTAATGCACTTTACCGCCGTCAACCATCTCGCGGGCAAGGGCGCGCGTTTTATAAAAACGGGCCGCCCACAGCCATTTATCCAGTCTTACCCCGTCAGAGGATTTTTCTTTCATGGCGTCTCCTTCACGGTCAGTGAGGGGATCATCTGGCGGTAGTCGTTCAGTCCAGGATGTCGCAGATAGCGTTTTTCAGCCAGGCCAGAGTCAGGATTGGTGACGCCCAGACAATAGCGAATGCCAAACGTTGCCGCGGAATCCAGAATGGGCTCGCTGTCGTCAATGAACAGCGTGCGTTCCGGCTGCAAGCCGGTCTCTTCCTTCACCGCATGCCACAACCGCTGATCCTCTTTCGGATAACCAAATGTGTGGGTAGAAAGCAATAAATCAAGGTGCGATGCCAGCCCCGTGTGCTCCAGCTTCACGGCCAGATTATGTGGATGCGCGTTGGTCAGCAAAATACGGTGCTTGCCGCTGGCTTTCAGCGCGTCCAGGAACGGAACCGTATCTTCGCGCAGTACCGCGCGCGGGCCCTGGGCGGTGGTCATGGCACAAATATCCAAACCGAGGCGCTCGCTCCAGTAGTCAAGACAGTACCAGTTTAGCGTATGTTGCACTGCGCTATATTGCGAACGAATGAATGCCTGTGCTTCTGCCGGGGAGATACCCTGCTGTTCGCCGTAGGTTTCCGGTACCAGCTTTTGCCAGAAATAGTTATCAAAGGCGAGATCGAGCAGCGTGCCGTCCATATCCAGCAGAACGGTGTCGACCTGCTGCCAGTCGATATCAAGATGCATAAGGGGGAACTCCAGCCAGAAGAAACGTGCGCGACAGGGTAGCACATCTTGTCGCGCAACGAGGTTATCAGATCAGGCTCTCGGAGGAGGGGATCAGCTTGGGATTAAGGCAATTTTCATAATATTGCTGGATCTCAGCAAGACGGGTGCGCGAGCGTTGATAGCGGCGCAGCGCCATAATACCGTTCCAGACAATGGCGATAAGCATGGCGATCATCAGCAGAGAGGTGCCAATGTATCGCCACAATCCTGCGCTATCCGGCATCCGGTGCAGGCCGATATGACGGGTGCCGTTGGCATCGGTGTAAATACTGGTGACAATCCCTTCGGCGCTGAAGGGGGTTTGCATCAGCATCTGCGCCAGACGCTGGAACTGACCCCACTGCTCCTGTGCCGGATAGTCATAAAGCGCCACCTGCGGGTAAGGCTGATCGACCAGGTCACTGCCCTCATCGCTGACAATCACAAAGCCGCCCGGTGCCGGGCTGTTGAGCGCCTGCGCCGCGCGGGTGGTTTCGCGCATCATAAACGGCGATGTCGACGTGGCGACCAGGTTATCCAGCGATTCGGCGCTTACCGGGCGCAGCAGGACATTGACGCCGTCCAGTCGTCCCGCTTCGGCGCGTTTGACCAGTGAGTCCCAGTCTTTGCTGTTCCCCAGGTTAACCAGCGCGTTTTTGAGGCGTATGCACTCATCCTGCGACGAACATAAATCCTGGGTTTTGAGAACGATATCGCCAAAGTCATCCAGGAGAACCATGCCTGACTTCTGGATGGCAGAACGGAGCGCAGGGCTGACGCGTGAATCGTCATCCGCTTTCGGGTGCAGCTGGCGGTTAACCGTCTGGGTCAGCGCCGTGGCTTTATTCACCACTTCGGATTCCGGTAATGGCAGCGGCGGCGCATCGTTCCAGATAATTTGCGAGCAGTCGAACGGCATGAAAGGCGAGCTCTGCCGCGTGTTCCATCCGCCCGGGCTGTGGATATTACACATCCCGGTTCCCTTCAGGCGCAACGTATCGCCCACCCGTACCCCTGCTTCATCCAGCTGGTTGACGCTGGTCGCTTCGATGGTCTGCGCGCCTTTAATCCACGACAGGGTGAATTTGATGGGCATATCCAGCGGCACGAAAAGCAGCAGCATGATAAACACCAGCGCGGCGCCGCCAGCAATGACCGTGCTACGGAGCCAGTGCTGAAGCGGGAAATTTTTCACTTCATCATGCAGAGACAGGAAGCGTCCCTGACGCACAACGTGGCGGTCAAGGTAGATATCAATATCGGTTTTCTGCCCTAAATCCTGCGCGATCCACGGTTGCCAGTGGCGCGGATAGATAAGGTCGATAATACCGAGCGAAATATTGTTGAGATGCTCCTGATCGTTTTCACCGAACAGACCCCAGCGCTTTGGTGTGCCGCGCAGGCAGTGGATCTCCCGCAACGAGGTTTTGGCCGGCGGTGCAAAAAGCCCCCACAGTCCGGCAGCCAGAAGCAGCACAGCGCCCCCTGCCAGCCACGGAACAAAGACGTCCGGTGTCAGCAGGCAGACAAAAAAGAGCAGGAAAGCGGCAACGATCAGAATGGCTTCACGGATGCCGTCCGGACGGCTCAGGGCGTATTCTTCATGCGTTTCCTGACGAATGTTCAGCAGTTCGATCTGCTCGGTCTCTTCGCCACGAATGGAGGCCTGTGTTGAACTCGCGCGTTCCAGCGCAAAACGCGGAGCTTCGTGAAGATATTCACTCAGGGTATGACCGTTAAGCGAGATAACCAGCGGCAGCGAATCGGTATGAATCAGCTCAACGCTGTTTTCGTCGTTAATGTGCTGTTCCCAGGAGGGGGGCAGATGTACCTCGACGGAATCAAGATAGTAGCGCCACTTGTTGGGGTCGTCCGTTGTGATACCGTAGCGAGTAATGGAGCGCGTCACGCAGAGCACGGTGTCGCTCTGCGCGTTAAGTTTCAGTGCGACAGGCGCAGCAGTGGCTCCCGTCGGCCCAGGCGTTAACTGGGAACGGTTCAGCGTTTCGAGATAGTTTTCAACTGCATCGCGCTCATCTTGCGAGAGTTTACGGGTGGTTGCACCCGCGAAGGCATTTAAAAAAGGCAGCCGGTAACGGCGCTGTGCGCGTCGCCAGTACAGCCACCCTGCAATCAATGCGCTGGCCAGCATAGCAGCGAGAACAATCAAAATGGTGCTCATGCTTTCCCCATCTTACTAATCTTCTTACAGGTGTAATCAGTAGCACCTTAAACATTGAATGAGAGTCTGTGGCTGGCTATCGGCAAGTATGGAGTCGAACTTGAGCATTCTGAAGCGCATCCCAGTGACCGGTGATGATAGCAAAGCCTCTTATGGCGCGATATCAGCAAATTCCTGGAAACATTTCAACCTCTTGACATTTGTTTTGAATTGAGGATTGATCTCAAATACGTTGCATAAATGTAAATAAAGAACAATTGACATTGCCGAAACCGTGCAGCGTATCGCACAATAATGCCAGTTTACACTGCTAAGACCCCATCAAAATGAGCAAACCACTACAAAAACCCACCATTCTGAAGGTTGAAACGGTCGCCAAATCGCGCCTGTTTAATGTCGAAAGTGTGGACCTTGAGTTCAGCAACGGTGTGCGTCGTGTTTATGAACGTATGCGCCCCTCTTCGCGCGAAGCGGTGATGATTGTGCCTATTGTCGACGATCATCTGATTTTGATCCGCGAATATGCCGTGGGAACAGAATCTTACGAGCTTGGGTTTTCCAAAGGACTTATTGACCCGGGCGAAACGGTCTTTGAAGCAGCAAACCGTGAGCTGAAAGAAGAGGTGGGTTTTGGCGCGAATGAGCTGTCGTTCCTGAAAAAACTGAGCATGGCGCCGTCCTATTTTTCCAGCAAAATGAATATTGTGGTAGCTGAAGATCTCTACCCTGAATCGCTGGAGGGGGATGAGCCGGAACCGCTGCCGCAGGTGCGCTGGCCGCTGGCGCATCTGATGGATCTGCTGGAAGACCCAGACTTTAACGAGGCCCGCAACGTGAGCGCGTTGTTCCTGGTTCGGGAATGGTTGAAGGGGCAGGGGCGACTGTAGGTCATAAAAAAAGCCGGGTGGCGGCTTCGCCTTACCCGGCCAACGATTCTTTGCCCGGTTTTTACCGGGCATTTTTATGCTTAGAACAGCTCGTGCGTTTCGCCGTTATCAATAATCTCTGTACCCACCTCATGCACCGCCTGCGTGGTTGGCTGCGTGCCTTCGATGAAATACTCTTCGCGACTGTTACCGCCATTAGCGAGCTGTCCGGTGCTACGGTCGATATTGACCGTGACCACACCCGGCGGTGGCGTCAATGGCTGCTCTGGTACGCCTTCAAGAACGGATTTCATGTACGCATCCCACGCCGGTTGCGCGCTTTTCGCGCCGCCTTCGTAGCCGGAAATCTGATCTTTAATCGCGCCGGATGCCGTGGTACGACCTAAGTCACGGCGATGATCGTCGAAACCGATCCACACCGAGGTCACCACGCCCGGACCGTAGCCGGAGAACCACGCATCTTTCGAGCTGTTGGTGGTACCCGTTTTACCGCCGATATCATGGCGCTGTAAATCGCGTCCCGCACGCCAGCCGGTACCCTGCCAGCCTGGTTCACCGAAGATGTTGGTGTTCAGCGCGCTCTTGATCAGGAACGACAGCGGCGTGTTGATCACATGCGGGGCATACTCCTGCGCGCCGGTCTGTGCAACCAGCGACTGGTTAGCCTGCTCCAGCTGTGGCTGCGGTACAACGATATTCGGCTGCTCCTGAGACACGGCAGGGTCTTCCATGTCCTTGTTTTCAAGCACCTCGGATTTCGGCGTATTGCCGTAAATGACCGGGATATCACACTCAGGGCAGGCAATTTTCGGTTTTGCCTCAAACAGCACGCCGCCCTGATCGTTCTCGATTTTACTGATGAAGAACGGGTCAACCAGGAAGCCACCGTTGGCCATCACCGAGTATCCACGTGCAACCTGAAGCGGCGTAAAGGAAGCGGAGCCTAACGCCAGCGACTCGGTGCGAACGATGTTCTGCGCCGGGAAGCCGAAACGCTGCAGATACTCTGCCGCATAGTCAACGCCCATCGCGCGCATGGCACGTACCATCACCACGTTTTTCGACTGTCCCAGACCCTGACGAAGACGAATAGGGCCGGCATATTCCGCAGGCGAGTTTTTCGGCTGCCAGTCGGAACCCGCACCGGCATCCCAGCGGGAGATTGGCACGTCGTTAAGGATGCTGGCAAGGGTTAAGCCCTTATCCATCGCCGCGGTGTAGAGGAACGGTTTGATATTGGAACCGACCTGACGCAGCGCCTGCGTGGCGCGGTTGAACTTGCTCTGGTTGAAATCGAACCCGCCAACCAGGGCCATGATTGCACCGTTCTGTGGATTGATCGAGACCAGGGCTGAGTTGACGTCAGGGACCTGCGCCAGCCACCAGGCATCGCCCACCTTACGCACCCAGATTTGCTGTCCGGTCTGTACCACGTCGGTGACTTTACGCGGGGTTGGCCCTTGTAGAGTGTCCGAACGGTAAGGTCGTGCCCAACGCATCCCGTCCATACGCAGGGAGACGGATGTGCCATCCGCCAGGGTCGCAACGGCTTCCTGAGGATTGGCCTGCGTCACGACAGCAGGAAGGAGCGGGCCATAGGTTGGCAGCGCCCTCAGCGTGCTGGTGATTTTTTTGCTGTCCCACGCGCTTTCACCCACTTTCCAGAGCACGTTTGACGGGCCGCGATAGCCGTGACGCATGTCGTAGTCCATCACGTTGTTGCGCACCGCCTCCTGAGCCGCCTGCTGCACTTTGCGAGTGACGGTGGTGTACACGCGATAGCCATCTTCATAGGCCTTGTCGCCATAACGGCTCACCATCTCCTGGCGCACCATTTCGGTCAGGTAAGGCGCAGAGAAGGCGATCTCAGGGGCGTGGTAGTTGGCGTCAATGACATCGTTGCGCGCCTGGTCGTACTCGCTCTGGCTGATATAGCCCTCGCTCAGCATACGTGACAGGACGACGTTACGACGCGAGGTGGCGCGATCGAGCGAGTAGAGCGGGTTAAACGTAGAAGGCGCTTTAGGCAGACCGGCGATGGTGGCCATTTCGCTTAAGGTGAGTTGATCCACCGGTTTACCGAAATACACCTGTGCCGCAGCCCCCACGCCATAGGCACGGTAGCCCAGGTAGATTTTATTGAGGTACAGCTCAAGGATTTCGTCCTTGCTCAGCAACTGCTCAATACGGATCGCCAGGAACACCTCTTTGATCTTACGTATCAGCGTTTTTTCAGGGCTGAGGAAGAAGTTACGCGCCAGCTGCTGCGTAATGGTACTTGCCCCCTGAGAGGCGTGACCAGAGAACAACGCAATGCTCGCGGCGCGGAAAATCCCCACCGGATCGACACCGTGGTGCTCGTAAAAACGGCTGTCCTCGGTGGCGATAAAGGCTTTCACCATCACGGGCGGAATTTGGTTTAAGGTCAGCGGGATACGACGCTTCTCGCCATATTGCGCCATCAATTCGCCATCGGCGCTATAGACTTGCATCGGGATCTGGAGTCGCACATCGCGAAGCGTGGCGACATCAGGTAGCTGTGGCTCAATATATTTGTACAAACCGTAAATCGAGCCTGCTCCCAGCAGAATGCAACAGACTGCAAGGATGAATAAATACTTTACGAACTTCACCGGAGATTTCCCATTTGGTTTCACTTGGGCAGTTTCTAAACAATCGCGCGGTAGTATAAAGGCAAGCCTGATTCATTGATATAGCCGTCACGGCGACGGGCGATAAGGAGATCGTGAAGCATGGCTTTCAAAACATGGCAAACGGGCGTTCATATTCAACAGGATAGGGTGCTGATTGCGGCGCTGGCCCGGGAGAGAGGCGGCTGGTGTTTACGCCGCTGGTGGGCATTCACTCTTGCTGAAGGCACGATTCGTGACGGCAAAATTTGCCAGCCGGAGCAGCTGGTTGACGCGCTGCGCGACTGGCGAAAAACGCTGCCGCATTATCACCGGGTCTATCTCTCATTCCCTGCAGCGCGCACTCTGCAAAGGTCGCTTCCCCGCCCGGCGGTTGCGCTGCGCGACAGCGAACAGCTCTCGTGGCTGGGGGCGTCGCTCTCGCGCGAACTGGAGATGTCCGCAGATACCCTCTGTTTCGATTACACCCAGGATACGTTCAGCAATACGTATCACGTCACTGCCGCACAAAACAGGGAGGTTGAAACGCTGCTGGCGCTGGCGAAAACGCTACGTTTGCGGCTGGCGACCATCACCCCGGATGCCAGCGCGCTGGCGAACCTGCTCCCTGCGGTAGCACCGGTGTCGTGCGTCGCCTGGCGGGATGAGCAGCAATGGCTTTGGGCCATGCGCCACCAGTGGGGACGCCGATACGCCACTGAAGCAGAAAACGTCACCGAGCTGGCGGCGCTGCTGGCCCTCAACCCGAACGACATCGCGCTGTTTGATACCCAACGGACGCCATGGGAAACCCTGCAACGCTGCCATGCTCCTCTCCCCGAATGCGGAGCTGACTTTACCGTCGCGCTTGCACTGGCTATGAGTGAGGAGCCTGAATGAACGTCACCAATTTCCTGCCCTGGCGTCAGCAGCGTCGCGCGCGATGCCTGCGTTTATGGGGCGGCATGTTTATCAGCACGTCGCTGCTGATCCTGATGATCGTTTTCAGTCTGCGAATGAACCATCAGGTAACGCTGCGCGCGCTGCAAAGTCAGCTTTTGGGAGCGCAGTCCGTGCAGCGTGGCCTGATGTCTCGCCAGAAACTGACCACCGCGACGCAGAAGCCTGCGGGCACGCTGCAACGACACGCATGGCAACCGGTGCTGGAATCACTTTCCCGCGCCATGCCCTCGCAGGTGTGGCTGACAGAGCTGCGTTATCAGCCTCCCGCGCTGATGATGATCGGGTATGCCTCCACCCTTCCGGCTCTCTCTGCGCTGCGCAACGGGTTGGAACAACTCGTCGGCTTTACGCCCGGGCCTGAAGGGGAGCTTCGGCAGGATAGCCAGGGGCGCTGGATGTTCACGCTGTACCTGAAAAGCGAGGGGTAGCGCGTGGAGACTCTGTTAGAACGCTGGTGTGATAGCCGCCCCTGGTGTCGGGCGATCTGCATGTGTCTGGGGATTTTGCTTGTGGGACTGGCAGCATGGAGCACGGTGCTTCGGCCAGTTGAGAGGCAGTGTACAGAGCGACAGCAGCAGCTGGTCCAGGAGGTGCGGACTAACGCGTCGCTGTGGCCTTCCGCCAGTAAGACAACGCTTCGCCCTGAAACCCAGACGGCACGGGAGATGATGCCATTTTCGCCGCTTGATTTTCAGGGTGAAGGAACAACGCTCCTGCACTGGAAGCCGTTGCAGAACGGCGGCGAACTGGCGCTGGAATCGGCGTGGCAGGCGATCCCCGCGCTCTTTTCCCGGCTGGCACAGCGGGATGTGCAGGTCGCTGCTTTTACGATTTCGCCCCAAAGTACGGCGTTACGCCTGCGGCTGGAGCTGGAACATGCGAAATAGCGCGAAGTGCCTGCTGGTTTGTTCAGTGCTGTTACTGACCGGCATGCGCGATCCGTTTCGCCCGCCGGACGATCCCTGCGCCACGGGCGAGCTGAAGCAGTGGCACTACCGTGGAATGGTAGCAGGACAGCAGCGACTGGCTATTTTACAGGACGGGCAACAGCGCTGGCATCGTATGAAAATGCACGATCGTTTTCCGACGGGCTGGCAGATAATCGCCATCAATGAAACGGAACTGGACATTGCCGTGGGGGAGACATGTGAACCCGGGCAATGGACGTGGCAACGAGAAGGAAAGGATACAAATGACGTTAAGGATAGTGCTGTTGCTGCTGGCGTTCAGCCACCCGCTGTGGGCCGCCGCACCAAAGCCGGTCACGCTGGTGGTGGATGATGTTCCTGTGGCCCAGGTGCTCCAGGCACTGGTTACGCAGGAGAACCGTAATCTGGTGATATCGCCCGATGTCAGCGGCACGCTCTCGCTTAATCTGACGGGCGTCCCCTGGCGGCAAGCATTGCAGACGGTCGTTGCCAGCGCCGGGCTCGTTTTGCACGAGGAGCGCAGCATTTTTTATGTTCATACCCCGGCATGGCTGCGCGATCGGCGGGAACGTTTAGAGCAGGAGCGGGCGCGTCGACAGCTTGATGCACCGCTGGTCTCGCAAAGCCTCCCTTTTTCATATGCGGATGCCGGGGAACTGCAAAAAGCCGCGGAAAAGCTTCTGAGTCCAAAGGGGAGTGTATCGGTCGACAAACGTACCAACCGCCTGCTGGTCAGAGATAACGCGGCCGCGCTGGAAGCGCTGCAGCAGTGGGCGTTGCAGATGGATATTCCCGTCGAGCAGGTTGAGCTGGCGGCGCACATTGTCACCATTAATGAAAAAAGCCTCCGTGAGCTGGGCGTGAAATGGAATCTCGCTGACGCTACCGAGGCGGGCAGGGTTGGACAGATTACGACGCTTGGCAGCGATCTGTCCGTGGCCAGCGCAACCAGCCATGTGGGGTTTAACATCGGGCGGATTAACGGCAGGCTGCTGGATCTGGAGTTATCTGCGCTGGAACAAAAACAGCAGGTCGATATCATCGCCAGCCCCCGGCTGCTGGCCTCGCATATGCAACCGGCAAGCATCAAGCAGGGCAGTGAGATCCCGTATCAGGTCTCAAGCGGCGAAAGCGGCGCGACCTCGGTGGAGTTTAAAGAGGCAGTACTCGGAATGGAGGTCACGCCGGTGGTATTGCCCGGTGGACGCGTGCGACTGAAATTACACATCAGTGAAAACATGCCGGGACAGGTGTTGCAGCAGGCTGACGGTGAAACGCTGGCCATCGACAAGCAGGAGATAGAAACCCAGGTGGAGGTCAAAAGTGGAGAAACGCTGGCGCTGGGCGGGATTTTCTCGCAAAAGAATAAAACCGGCAGTGACGGCGTACCCGGGCTTAGCCGCATCCCCTGGCTGGGACAACTTTTTCGCCATGATGGAAAAGACAATGAACGGCGTGAGTTAGTGGTGTTTATTACACCACGTCTGGTGGCTATTCACTGACGGGTAACGATCCCCGCAATGATTTTGCATTCAGTTTGTTGCAGATGTTTGACGTGGGGCATGAATTAGCATACAAGGAGTACCGATTTGAGTTGGACTTACGTCTTATTACCTTATGCGACCGGCGTGGTGATTTAATCAGTTGCCAAACAAGCCGGAGTATTGAGATAATTTTTAGTCTGACTCTCGCTCTATTGCATATGAGGTTTCAGTTCATGTCCTGCTACGCCGGGTGTCTGCGAAGCGGGGATTACCATTAACGAATAGTCTTAGTAGTACCGATAAAATGGCAGAGAAACGCAATATCTTTCTGGTTGGGCCTATGGGTGCCGGCAAAAGCACTATTGGGCGTCAGTTAGCTCAACAACTCAATATGGAATTTTACGATTCTGATCAAGAGATTGAGAAACGAACCGGAGCTGATGTGGGCTGGGTTTTCGATGTAGAAGGCGAAGAAGGTTTCCGTGACCGAGAAGAAAAAGTGATCAACGAACTCACGGAAAAACAGGGCATCGTACTGGCAACAGGCGGCGGCTCTGTGAAATCTCGCGAAACCCGCAACCGTCTCTCCGCCCGTGGCGTAGTGGTCTATCTTGAGACGACCATTGAGAAACAGCTGGCACGTACGCAGCGCGATAAAAAGCGCCCGTTGCTGCAGGTTGAAACGCCACCTCGCGAAGTTCTGGAAGCGTTGGCCGATGAACGCAATCCGCTGTACGAAGAGATTGCCGATGTGACCATTCGCACTGACGATCAGAGCGCTAAAGTGGTTGCAAACCAGATTATTCATATGCTGGAAAGCAACTGATTCTGGCTTTATATACACTCGCCTGCGGGTAAAGCATTAAAGGTGGATGTCGCGTCATGGAGAGGATTACAGTTACTCTCGGGGAACGTAGTTACCCTATCACCATCGCGGCTGGTTTGTTTAACGACCCAGCTTCCTTTTTACCACTAAAAGCGGGTGATCAGGCGATGCTGGTCACCAATGAGACGCTGGCTCCGCTTTATCTCGACCGCGTACGCCACCTGCTTGAGCGGGCAGGCGTTAAAGTCGACAGTGTGATTCTGCCCGATGGCGAGCAGTATAAAAGCCTGACGGTACTGGATACCGTCTTTACCGCATTGCTGCAAAAACCGCATGGTCGCGATACAACACTGCTTGCCCTGGGCGGCGGTGTTGTGGGCGATCTGACCGGCTTTGCGGCCGCAAGTTATCAACGTGGCGTTCGTTTTATTCAAATCCCGACCACGTTGCTGTCACAGGTCGACTCCTCTGTCGGCGGCAAAACCGCAGTCAACCATCCGCTCGGCAAAAACATGATTGGCGCGTTCTACCAACCCGCATCGGTCGTAGTGGATCTCGACTGTCTGAAAACCCTGCCGACGCGCGAGCTTGCTTCGGGTCTGGCTGAAGTGATCAAATACGGCATTATTCTGGATGGCGAGTTCTTTAACTGGCTGGAAGAGAATATGGATGCGTTGTTGCGCCTGGATGAAGCAAAACTGGCATACTGCATTCGTCGTTGTTGTGAACTGAAAGCAGAAGTTGTCGCCGCAGACGAGCGTGAAACCGGCTTACGTGCTTTACTGAATCTTGGGCATACGTTTGGTCACGCCATTGAAGCCGAAATGGGTTACGGCAACTGGTTGCACGGTGAAGCCGTCGCAGCCGGAATGGTCATGGCAGCCCGCACCTCTGAACGTCTGGGTCAGTTTAAACCGGAAGAGACGGCACGTATCATTGCGCTGCTTGAACGTGCAGGTTTGCCGGTAACCGGGCCGCAGGAGATGTCGGCGCAAGCGTATTTACCCCACATGATGCGCGATAAAAAAGTATTGGCAGGTGAGATGCGTCTTGTACTCCCGCTTGCAATAGGGAAGAGTGAAGTGCGCGGCGGAGTGTCGCACGATGTCGTTCTTGGCGCTATCGCTGATTGTCAGCAGGCGTAACAACTAGAAAGGTCAGGCCACTTTTACCGGTGGTCGTTTAGCTTCAGGCGAAATGCAAAGACGTAGGCATAAGCCTTTGAGTGGGGTGTTAAATGGATGAATTCAAACCAGAAGACGAGCTGAAACCCGATCCCAGCGATCGTCGTACTGGTCGTTCTCGTCAATCTTCAGAACGTGATAACGAGCCGCAGATCAACTTTGACGATGTTGAACTGGATGCAGACGATCGTCGCCCTTCGCGTAGCCGCAACGCGCGTGATGAGCGAGAAGAAGAGGATTATGAGTCCGAAGAAGATTCAATGGACGAACAGCCTGTAGAGCGTCGCCCGCGTAAACGTAAAAAAGCCGCTGCGCAGAAACCGGCTTCCCGCCAGTATATTATGATGGGCCTTGGCGTTTTGGTGCTTGTGCTGCTGATTGTTGGCATTGGCTCCGCGCTGAAAGCACCGTCAACGAACTCAACCGAGCAGACGGCTTCTACTGAGAAGAGCATTAATCTTTCCGGTAACGATGCGACGGATCAGGCGAACGGTGCGCAGCCAGCGCCGGGCACCACTTCCGCTGAGCAGACTGCCAGCAACACCACGACGCCGCAGGATGTTTCCCTGCCGCCTGTGTCATCAACCCCAGCTCAGGGCCAGGCTCCCGTTACGCCTGAAGGCCAGCAGCGTGTAGAAGTTCAGGGAGACCTGAACAATGCACTGACGCAGCCACAGAACCAGCAGCAGGTTGATAACGTTGTGGTGAACTCTACGCTGCCAACTGAACCTGCAACCGTTGCGCCGATTCGCGGTGGTAACGCTCAGCCGCAAACTGCGGCGACGGAAACCAAGCCGCGTCAGACGCAAACGGCGACACGTCCTGAACGTAAGCAGGCGGTGATTGAGCCTAAGCGTGAAACCAAACCTCAGGCCGTAGTCAAAGCGCCTGAAGTGAAAGCCGCACCGACACAGCCGAAACACACGGCTACAGCTGCCGTGAACGAGCCGGCCAAAGCGCCAGTCACGCAGACTGCACCGAAAGCGACGGCGACCACAACGGCACCGGCGGCCACCACTGCGCCTGCCGCGACGGCTTCCAGCACGACAGCAGGCAAAACCGCAGGCAACGTCAGCTCGCTGAAATCTGCGCCATCCAGCAACTACACGCTGCAGTTGAGCAGTTCGTCTAACTATGACAACCTCAACGGTTGGGCGAAGAAATCAAATCTGAAAAACTACGTGGTTTATCAGACGACCCGAAACGGTCAACCGTGGTATGTGTTGGTTAGCGGGGTTTATGCATCCAAAGATGAAGCGAAACGTGCCGTGGCGTCGCTGCCTGCAGATGTTCAGGCTAAAAACCCATGGGCGAAGCCGATTCATCAGGTTCAGGCCGATCTGAAGTAATGTTTAAAGCGCAGGATGCTGTCGGAGCTTTCTCCACAGCCGGAGAAGGTGTAATCAGTTAGTCAGCATGAAAAAAAATCGCGCTTTTCTGAAATGGGCAGGGGGGAAATACCCCCTGCTCGATGATATTAAAAAGCACCTGCCAAAAGGCGAGTGTCTTATCGAGCCCTTCGTGGGTGCAGGATCGGTGTTCCTGAACACCGATTTTTCTCGTTATATCCTCGCGGATATCAACAGCGACCTTATCAGCCTCTATAACATCGTCAAACTGCGTACCGATGAGTATGTGGAAGAGGCGCGTAAGCTGTTTACGCCTGAGAACAACAACCCTGACGTCTACTATCGGTTCCGCACGGAGTTTAATCAGAGCCAGGATCCGTTCCGCCGCGCTCTGTTGTTCCTCTATCTCAACCGTCATGGTTACAACGGCCTGTGCCGGTATAATCTGCGTGGTGAATTCAACGTGCCGTTTGGTCGTTATAAGCGCCCGTACTTCCCGCAGGACGAGTTATATCACTTTGCTGCAAAAGCGCAGAATGCAGAGTTCCACTGTCTCTCCTATGAGGAGTGTATGGAACTGGCAGGCGTAAATTCGGTGGTTTACTGTGACCCTCCGTACGCCCCGCTGTCTGCGACGGCGAATTTCACCGCCTACCATACCAACAGCTTCAGCCCGGCCGAACAGGCGCGTCTGGCGGAGATGGCGGAAAAGCTGGTCAGCAAAAGAATTCCGGTGTTAATTTCGAATCACGATACGCCTGATACGCGCGAATGGTATAAAGCCGCGAAGCATTTTCAGGTTAAAGTGCGGCGTAGCATTAGCAGCAACGGCGGCACACGTAAAAAGGTGGACGAACTCCTGGCTCTTTATCGCCCCTGAGCCGTTTTGCCCGCCGGTAAACACATTTCAAGGAGATGCGGATGAAACAGTTTTTGATTGCTCCCTCAATTCTGTCGGCCGATTTTGCCCGCCTGGGTGAAGACACGGCTAAAGCTCTCGCGGCTGGCGCAGATGTCGTCCATTTCGACGTTATGGATAACCACTATGTCCCCAACCTGACGATTGGCCCAATGGTGCTCAAGGCGCTGCGTAACTACGGCATCACCGCGCCGATCGACGTTCACCTGATGGTGAAGCCGGTCGACCGAATCGTGCCAGACTTCGCCGCGGCGGGGGCCAGCATCATCACTTTCCATCCGGAAGCCTCTGAACATGTGGACCGCACCCTGCAGCTGATCAAAGAGAATGGCTGTAAGGCGGGTCTGGTGTTTAACCCGGCCACGCCGTTGAGCTATCTCGATCATGTCATGGATAAACTGGACGTCATTTTGCTGATGTCTGTTAACCCGGGCTTTGGCGGTCAGTCGTTCATCCCTCATACGCTGGACAAGCTGCGCGAAGTGCGCCGTCGTATTGATGAGTCAGGCTACGATATTCGCCTGGAAGTGGACGGCGGTGTGAAAGTGAATAACATTGGTGAAATTGCGGCAGCGGGCGCGGATATGTTCGTTGCCGGATCGGCCATTTTCGACCAACCGGATTACAAAAAAGTCATTGATGAAATGCGCCGCGAGCTGGCGAAGGTAAGTCATGGATAAATTGCAGGCAATTCGGGGTGTAGCGTTCGACCTCGACGGCACGCTGGTTGACAGCGCGCCGGGCTTAACGAGCGCCGTGGATCAGGCGCTGTATGCCCTTGAACTTCCCGTTGCGGGCGAAGAACGTGTTGTGACGTGGATTGGCAACGGTGCCGATGTGCTGATGGAGCGCGCGTTAACGTGGGCTCGTCAGGAGCGCGCGTCGCAGCGTTCCGCGCAGGGCAAACCGAGCGTCGATCACGCGGATATCCCTCAGGATGAGCAGCTGCGTATTCTGCGCAAACTGTTCAATCGTTTCTATGAAGAGACCGTTGAAGAGGGGAGTTTTCTCTTCCCGGACGTCCAGGAAACCCTGAGCGTGCTGCATGCCAAAGGCATCCCGCTTGGGCTAGTGACCAATAAACCCACGCCGTTTGTTGCCCCTCTTCTCGACGCGCTGGATATCGCGAAATATTTCTCCGTGATTGTGGGCGGCGATGATGTGCAAAACAAAAAGCCGCATCCGGAACCGCTGTTGCTGGTGGCAGGAAAATTATCCTTAACACCTGCGGAGCTGCTCTTTGTCGGGGATTCCCGCAATGATATTCTGGCTGCCCGCGCGGCAGGATGTCCTTCCGTCGGATTGACCTATGGCTACAACTACGGTGAGGCCATTACGCTGAGTGAGCCGGATGTTGTGTTCGACCACTTCAAAGATTTGTTGCCCGCACTCGGGCTTTCGCACAGTGAACATCAGGAATTGAATAATGACTAAGCCCATCGTATTTAGTGGCGCACAGCCGTCAGGTGAATTGACCATTGGTAACTACATGGGTGCGTTGCGTCAGTGGGTCAGCATGCAGGATGACTACCATTGCATTTACTGCATCGTGGACCTTCATGCCATCACTGCGCGTCAGGATCCTGAGAAGCTGCGCAAAGCCACCCTGGACACCCTGGCCCTCTATCTGGCCTGCGGCATCGATCCTGAGAAGAGCACCATTTTCGTTCAGTCACATGTACCAGAGCACGCACAGCTGGGCTGGGCGCTGAACTGCTACACCTACTTCGGTGAACTGAGCCGCATGACCCAGTTCAAGGATAAATCCGCACGCTATTCTGAAAACATCAACGCCGGTCTGTTTGACTATCCGGTGCTGATGGC
This sequence comes from Enterobacter cloacae complex sp. IR5458, assembly GCF_049238025.1. NCBI lineage: Bacteria > Pseudomonadati > Pseudomonadota > Gammaproteobacteria > Enterobacterales > Enterobacteriaceae > Enterobacter > Enterobacter cloacae complex sp. IR5458. Next base: position 41,122 of record NZ_JBMKIF010000011.1, on the reverse strand, counting down.
GGCTGACATTCTGCTGTACCAGACCAACCAGGTTCCTGTCGGTGAAGACCAGAAACAGCACCTGGAGCTGAGCCGCGATATCGCCCAGCGCTTCAACGCGCTTTATGGCGAGGTGTTTAAAGTACCAGAGCCGTTTATTCCGAAATCGGGCGCACGCGTCATGTCGCTGCTGGAACCGACCAAGAAGATGTCCAAGTCAGACGATAACCGCAACAACGTTATCGGCCTGCTGGAAGATCCGAAATCCGTGGTTAAAAAGCTTAAGCGTGCGGTGACCGACTCCGACGAGCCGCCAGTGGTGCGCTACGACGTGCAGAATAAAGCGGGCGTTTCCAACCTGCTGGATATTCTCTCCGGTGTGACCGGCCAGAGCATTCCAGAGCTGGAACAGCACTTCGAAGGCAAGATGTACGGCCACCTGAAAGGTGAAGTGGCAGACGCCGTTTCCGGCATGCTGACCGAGTTGCAGGAGCGTTATCACCGCTACCGTAACGACGAAGCTTTCCTGCAGAAGGTGATGAAAGACGGTGCGGAAAAAGCCAGCGCGCGCGCGTCAGAAACCCTCAAAGCGGTGTATGAAGCGATTGGGTTTGTGGGTAAACCATAGGTAAAAGCAAAACGGTAACCACGTTACCGTTTTTAGGGTTTGTTCCCTCTCCCCGTGGGAGAGGGTCAGGGTGAGGGCATCAGGCCGCACTTCCCAAAACTAAAAAACCGGGAAATCCCGGTTTTTTTACGCCTGAAAACGGCTTACTGCTGTGCCGCCTGTCCGCAGCCACCGATGATCTTCGAAATGGAGATCGCCGGGTGCAGCAGATAATCGTAGCTGCAGTTATTTTTGGTGTTTTGAACGTGACCGGTACAGGCCGTCAGGGTCGATAACAGGCCAACCAGAACGGCGGCTTTTGCCAGCTTGAACATACGCATTCCTTGTCTAAAAAATTGGATGTAATACGAGGGAATAAATGGAAAAGTTCCACTATGCGGGCGGTATGTTAGCGGTAGCCGTTAGAGGGGAGTAGTCCGCTTAAGGACTACTCGAAGAAGGAAAAATATGTGTCAGTGATTCGAGAACCAGTTCAGCTTATCGCGTAATTCAACCACGCGACCCACCACAATCAACGCCGGACTTTCAACCTGCTGCGCCAGCTCGCCGAGTTGAGTCAGCACACCATCGACCACACGCTGCGTAATGGCGGTACCGTTTTCCACCAGCGCAACGGGCATATCTGCCTCCATGCCGTGCTCCAGCAGTTTCGCCTGAATGGTGGCGGCCTGATTTAGCCCCATGTAGAAGACCAGCGTCTGCTTTTCAGCGGCCAGGTTATGCCAGTCCAGTTCGCTGCCGGTTTTGAGGTGGCCCGTCACCAGACGCACGCTCTGCGCGTAATCGCGGTGGGTCAGCGGGATGCCGGAGTAGGCTGAGCAGCCGGACGCCGCCGTAATCCCTGGCACCACGGAGAACGGAATACCTGCGTTGCACAGGGTTTCCAGCTCTTCGCCGCCGCGACCAAAGATAAACGGATCGCCGCCTTTCAGACGCACCACGCGCTTACCTTTCTGCGCCTCGCGCAGCAGGATCTGGTTAATCTCTTCCTGCGGTACGCAGTGGTAGCCCGCGCGCTTGCCGACGAAGACGCGATCGGCGTCGCGACGCACCAGGTTCATGATGTCATCGGAGACCAGGCGGTCGTAGACCACGATATCCGCCTGCTGGATCTGTTGCAGGCCTTTCAGCGTCAGTAAGCCTGCATCGCCAGGACCCGCGCCGACCAGCACCACTTCACCACGGTGATCCAGCGGTTCGTTCAGTAACTGTTCGGTCGTCTCTTCCACCGCTTTTGTGTCCTGGTTCGCCAGCGACTGCGCCAGCCTGTCGTTCACAAAGAACTTTTCCCAGAAGCGACGGCGCTCCCCTACGGTCGCGAAGGTTTGCTTCACGCGGGAACGAAGTTGTCCGGCATAGTGGGCAATCTGACCAAGATGCTGCGGCAGCACGGCTTCCAGTTTTTCCCGCAGCAGGCGGGCGAGAACAGGAGAGCGTCCACCGGATGACACCGCAATCATCAGCGGTGAGCGGTCGATAATCGACGGCATGATAAAGCTGGCTTCTTTCGGCGCATCTACCACGTTGCAGAAGATACGCCGCGCTTCGCAGGCATCGCTGACGCGCTGATTCACGGCATCGTCATCCGTTGCGGCAATGGTCAGCCAGCAGGTATCCAGCAGGGATTCATCAAACTCTCCTTGTACCCGCGTGAGCATCCCTTCCTGGGCCCAGACGTCAAACTGCGGGGTGAAGGTGAGAGCATTCACGGTCAGTCGGGCCCCCGCTTCCAGCAGCAGGCGCGCCTTGCGCTCAGCCACATCGCCGCCGCCTACAAGCAGGCAGTCGCGATGGCGTAATTGACAAAAAATCGGCAGGTGGTCCACGACGATACCTCACAGCATTCAAGGAGGGGGTAAGCATTGACGTCAGGATAACAGCAGGAATCGCCGAAAATATACGGTTTTTCCTGCCGTTACCCATAAGGGGTCATAAGCCTTTCCTATTGAAAAGGCGGGGGGTTACGCTTTGAGCTGCACCTTGCCGTCCTTCACGCGGACGTCATAGTGCTTCACGGAGACGCTTTCATCTTCCATGCAGCGTCCGTCGGTTAAACGGAAACGCTGCTTTTTCAGCGGGCTGGCGACCCACAGTTCACCCTGGTGCTCGGCAATCAGGCCACGGGAGAGCACGCTGGCCTCGAAGAACGGGTCGATATTGCTGATGGCAAAAACCTGTTCATCGTGACGGGGACGGAAAATCGCGACCTGCTCGTTACCCAGCAGCGCACACACGCCGGTGGCGGGCAGAATGTCGTTAATCTCGCAAATGTTTACCCACTGGCTCATGCGTTTTCCTCCACCAGCGTGACTGGAATGCGTTCATACGGTGTTGCCGGGCGATGCTGCTCGCGCTCTGGCACCACCTGCACGTTCGGGTCGCGCTGGGTGCTGTTGATAAAGTGTTTGAAGCGTGTCTGCGCCGCAGGGGTATTCACGGTTTCGGTCCACTCGCAGATCACTGCCTCGCGCAGGCGAGCCATCTCTGCTTCCAGATGCTCGTTCAGGCCCAGCTTGTCGTCGATGATCACCGCTTTCAGATAATCAATGCCGCCTTCCAGGTTATCCAGCCAGGACGCTGTACGGGTCAGCTTATCGGCGGTACGGATGTAGAACATCATGAAGCGGTCGAGGTACTTAATCAGCGTGTCGTGGTCAAGATCCGCTGCCAGCAGGTCTGCATGGCGTGGTTTCATCCCGCCGTTACCGCAGACGTACAGGTTCCAGCCTTTTTCGGTGGCAATAATACCCACGTCTTTACCCTGCGCTTCGGCACATTCACGGGTACAGCCGGAGACGCCGAACTTCATTTTATGCGGGGTACGGATGCCTTTGTAGCGGTTTTCCAGCTCCACGCCGAAGCCGACGCTGTCGCCCACGCCGTAGCGGCACCAGGTGCTGCCCACGCAGGTTTTCGCCATACGCAGCGCTTTGGCATACGCGTGGCCGGTTTCGAAGCCTGCTTCAATCAGCTGGCGCCAGATTTCTGGCAGGTCGTCTTTCTGCGCCCCAAACAGCCCGATACGTTGTGAACCGGTAATTTTGGTGTACAGGTTAAATTCGCGGGCGATCCGGCCCACCGCGACCAGCCCTTCCGGCGTGATTTCGCCACCGGCGGAACGTGGAATGACGGAGTAGGTGCCGTCTTTCTGAATGTTCGCCAGGAAGTTGTCATTGGTATCCTGCAGCGGCGTGTGCTCGGGTTTGAGCACGTATTCATTCCAGCAGGAGGCCAGCAGGGAGCCGACGGTCGGTTTACACACTTCACAGCCGTAACCCTGGCCGTGTTTCGCCAGCAGTTCGTCGAAGGACTTAATGCCTTCCACACGGATCAGGTGATACAGCTCCTGGCGAGAGTAAGCAAAATGCTCGCACAGGTTGTTGTTCACTTCGATGCCCTGTTTCGCCAGCTCGGCGTTCAGCACCTGAGTTACCAGTGGAATACATCCGCCACAGCCGGTACCGGCTTTGGTTTCGGCTTTCAGCGCGGCAACGGTATGGCAGCCCTTGTTGATGGCAGAGATCAGCATGCCTTTGGTGACGTCGAAGCAGGAGCAAATCTGCGCGCTGTCCGGCAGTTTATCCACGCCGATGGACGGTTTACCGCTGGAGGCGTGCGCCGGGAGGATCAGCGCGTCCGGGTTTTCCGGCAGCTCGATGGCGTTGAGCACCAGCTGGAGCAGGTTACCGAAGTCGCTGGTATCGCCTACCAGTACTGCGCCGAGCAGGGTTTTATTGTCCTTACTGACGATAAGACGTTTGTAGACTTCTTTGCTTTCGTCGAGATAGACGTAGCTGCGAGCGCCAGGCGTGCGACCGTGCGCATCGCCGATACCGCCCACGTCCACGCCCAGCAGCTTCAGCTTGGCGCTCATATCCGCGCCCGTGAAGGCGTTTTCGCTGCCGAGAATATGGTCCACGGCGACCTGCGCCATTTTGTAGCCTGGCGCCACGAGACCGTATACGCGGTTATTCCAGCTGGCGCATTCGCCAATCGCGTAGATATCCGGGTCGTAGGTCTGGCAGGTATCGTTAATCATGATCCCGCCGCGCTGCGCGACGGCCAGACCGCACTGGGTTGCCAGCTTGTCGCGTGGACGAATACCGGTGGAGAAGACGATAAAGTCTACTTCCAGCTCGCTGCCGTCAGCAAAGCGCATGGTTTTACGTGCTTCGGTGCCTTCCTGCACGATCTCTTTGGTGTTCTTGCTGGTGTGAACTTTCACGCCCATGCTTTCGATTTTGCGGCGAAGCTGGTCGCCACCCATGTGGTCGAGCTGTTCGGCCATCAGCATCGGGGCAAATTCGATGACGTGGGTTTCTACGCCGAGGTTTTTCAGCGCGCCCGCGGCTTCTAAGCCCAGCAGACCGCCGCCGACAACGGCGCCGCGCTTGCTGCGGCGTGCGCAGGATTCAATGGCGTTGAGGTCTTCAATCGTACGGTAAACGAAGCAATCCTGAGTTTCAGAACCTTTAATAGGCGGGATCCACGGATAAGAGCCTGTCGCCATGATCAGCTTGTCGTAAAAAACCGTACGCCCGGCGCTGGAGTGGATCACTTTTTCCTGACGGTTGATGGTGATGGCGCGTTCGCCCACCAGCACTTTTACGCCATGCTTCTCATAGAAACCTTCACGCACTAAAGAGAGCTCTTCGGCGGTATGATGGGAGAAGTAGGAAGACAAGTGCACACGGTCGTACGCCTTGCGGGGTTCTTCACAGAACACGGTAATATCGAACTGGTCGGCACCGGCTTTATCGAGAAGATCCTCAATAAAGCGATGGCCGACCATGCCGTTACCGATGATAGCGAGTCTGACTTTGCTCATTTTTGCCTCGATTTCTTTTCTATTACTGCCTACCTTAACGATTCAGCAGGGGCGCTTATTGATGTAAATCAAATACGTCTTCGCCTACTCCTTAGGTGGTATGCAGCTGATTTGTCAGGATTTTTATAAGTTATGGAAATCGCAGGCTTTTCGGGGGCGTCGATTTTGTGTACAAAGCAATGGCGTATTTTTGAACAAAAATATGCTTAAACAACGTTGCGTTGAGCAGGGGATAAGAAATGTCTACAACACCGCTTTGGCTTGTTCAGAATGTTCGCTTACCGGGCCGGGAAGGACTATGGCAACTCGCCATTGAGAACGGGCGATTTGGTGACATCACCCCAATGGACGACACCCGCGCTGAAAGTTATGAAGTGTTGAACGCGCGCGGCGGGCTGGCGATCCCACCGTTTATCGAGCCGCATATCCATCTTGATACCACCCAGACGGCAGGCGAGCCGAACTGGAATCAGTCGGGCACGCTCTTTGAGGGCATTGAACGCTGGGCGGAGCGCAAAGCGTTACTCAGCCATGACGACGTCAAAGCGCGCGCCTGGAAAACGCTGAAGTGGCAAATCGCCAACGGCATTCAGTTTGTCCGTACCCATGTGGATGTCTCCGACCCGACGCTCACCGCCCTGAAGGCCATGCTGGAGGTGAAGCAGGAGGTGGCCCCATGGGTGACGCTGCAAATCGTCGCGTTCCCCCAGGAGGGTATTCTCTCTTACCCGAACGGCGCGGCGCTGCTGGAAGAGGCGTTAAAACTGGGTGCCGACGTGGTGGGGGCGATCCCGCACTTCGAATTCACCCGCGAGTATGGCGTCCAGTCGCTGCATATTGCTTTTGCACTGGCGAAGAAATATGACCGTCCGCTGGATATCCATTGCGATGAAATTGACGACGAACAGTCGCGGTTTGTCGAGACGGTGGCTACCCTGGCCTACGAGGCCGGCATCGGTCCGCGCGTGACCGCCAGCCATACTACCGCCATGCACTCCTACAACGGTGCGTACACCTCGCGCCTGTTCCGCCTGTTGAAGATGTCGGGGATTAACTTCGTCGCTAACCCGCTGGTCAATATCCACCTGCAGGGGCGTTTTGACGACTATCCTAAGCGCCGCGGCATCACGCGCGTGAAGGAACTCCAGGAAGCAGGCATTAACGTCTGCTTTGGTCATGACGATGTTTTTGACCCCTGGTACCCGCTGGGAACCGGCAATATGCTCCAGGTGCTGCACATGGGGTTACACGTCTGCCAGATGATGGGCTATCCGCAAATCGACAGCGGCCTGGATCTGATCACCCATAACAGCGCCCGTACCTTTGGCCTGAGCGATTACGGTATTGCCACGGGCAATCCGGCGAATCTGGTGATTTTGCCTGCGGAAAGCGGGTTTGAAGCGGTGCGCTGTCAGGTGCCAGTGCGCTGGTCGATTCGTCAGGGGCGGGTGATTGCCACGACGCAGCTGGCGCAGACGTGGATCCAGATGGATATCGGGGGTGAAGAGGTCAGCTTTGCCAGAAACAGCCCCTCTGCGTAGCGCAAAGGGGCGTGAAGGTTAGTGAGACGCTACCGCGTTGTGCTGGCGGTGGCGAGTCACGAAGCCCAGCACGAAGCACATGATGAACACCACGGCATACAGACCGTTAGCGGTGTGCAGCGCCGCCAGCGGGCCGCTGTGGGCAACGATCGGCCCCGTCACCACAAAGGTGAGCATGGTGCCGATGGTACCGCAGGTCAGCACGAAGTTAACCAGCTTCGGCGAAGCTACTTTGGTCTGCAGGGAGCCCAGCGTGATGATCGAGGTGTAAATCGCGCTGGAGAAGAAGCCCAGGGTCATAATGAACCACGGCATATTGTCCGGGGAACCGTTGATGAACAGATACATCAGCACGGTTGCCAGGCCCGCCAGCACCGTCAGGATGCGCTGCAGGTCGAAGAAGCGCAGGATGAAGCTAAACGCCCACATGCCGAACATGTAAGACATCCAGAAATCGCTTACCAGTTTACCCGCGTCGTTCAGGCTCATGCCCAGGCCTTTCGCGTATTCCGGTACCCAGGAGATAAAGCCCAGCTGGCCCAGGATATAGCACAGGGCGGCGATGGAGAGGAACAGTACGCCGATGCCCCATTTCTCTTTCGCGACGGGTTCTGCGGCGGTTTGCGCTTTTTTGCCCAGAACCGGGAATTCACAGCCGAAGGTCAGAATAAAGATTGCTACGTAAACCAGACCGATACAGGCATAGACCCAGTACCACTCAATGCTGCGTGCCAGCAGAACGGCGGCCACCATCGGGAAAATCATCCCGGCCATGCTGAAGAAGGAGTCGGTGAACAGCAGGCGCGCGCCGCGCTGACGGCCTTCATACATATGGGTAATCAGGAACGTACCGATCGACATGGTGATCCCGCTGACCAGGCCGAGCACGAACATGGCGGCTGAGAACAACGCGATGCTGTGACTCAGCATCAGACCCGCCACGGCGGCGACCATCAGCACAAAACCAAAACGCAGCTGGGTCTTCAGCGGCACGATTTCCATCAGCCAGGCATTCAGGAAGATAGAGATGAGGATACCGGCGTTGAGGAAGGTAAAGGTGTTACTCATACTGGAGACGGGCAGCTGGAAGTAGTCTGCGATATTCCCCATCACCATCCCGGTGACGATCACCAACGCGCCGGTCAGGGCGTAGGAGAAGAAGCTGATCCATGTGAGCTTGATGCGATTGCTGTTAGTCATGTCTGGCCTGTTCAAAAAAAGAAAAGCGCCCGGAGGGCGCTGAGAGCGGGCAGATTTTAGACATTAAAGTGATCTATTCATACCTTTTCAAAGAAATTTAAACTTCATTGCAGTTTTTTATGTGATCTCTGTCACATAAAAAGACGCCGTAACCAATCGTTTGCGTGGTTACAACTGTTTCAATTTCGTAAAATTAGGTAAAAGGCTGGTCTCCGTTCATACTGCTCTTTAGAATCAAGCCATTCGCTTTTTATACTGCGCTTTGTTAAGGAATTCTCATGCTCAAATCAACACTGGCGGCTGTCGCAGCTGTGTTTGCTCTTTCTGCCGTTTCCCCTGCTGCGCTGGCAGCCAAAGGGGACCCTCACGTTCTGCTGACCACCTCTGCCGGGAATATTGAGCTGGAACTGAATAGCCAGAAAGCTCCGGTTTCCGTGAAAAACTTCCTCGACTATGTGAACAGTGGTTTTTATAACAACACCACTTTCCACCGCGTGATCCCTGGCTTCATGATTCAGGGCGGCGGTTTCAACGAGCAGATGCAGCAGAAGCAGCCGAACCCGCCGATCAAAAACGAAGCGGACAACGGCTTGCTGAACAAGCGCGGCACGATTTCCATGGCGCGTACGGCGGATAAAGACAGCGCCACCAGCCAGTTCTTCCTCAATGTGGCGGATAACGCCTTTCTCGACCATGGCCAGCGCGACTTCGGTTACGCGGTCTTCGGTAAAATTGTGAAAGGGATGGACGTGGCGGATAAGATTTCTCAGGTTCCTACTCATGACGTCGGCCCGTACCAGAATGTGCCGTCCAAACCGGTCATGATCCTCTCCGCAAAAGTACTGCCGTAACCTTCTTTGACACGGGCGGCGCTCGCCCGTGTAATGCCCCTCCCTGCGAAAGCGCGTTTTGCTGCTTATACTTGTGGCAAACGGACTATTCAGGGAGGCGTTAAGTGAAAAAACTCACCGACAAGCAAAAATCCCGTATTTGGGAGCAGCAGCGTAACGTCAATCTTCAGGCCAGTTGTCTCCTTGAAAAAGGTCATGGTCCTTCAGAACCCCATATTGAGACGCTGGAGCTCGGGCCTTCCGCGCCCGGTTTACCCCATCTTTGCCTTATTCACCGCCATCTGTATCGCAAAGAGCTGAAGCGGGCGGGCGAATACCGTACCGACGATATTTTTAAAGGTGACATTCCTTTCTGCCACTTCGAGTACATCGAGAAGATGGGCAATGAATTGATGGCGGACCTGGAAAGCGAAAAGTATCTGGTGGGTCTTCAGAAAGAAACCTTTGTGAACAGAGTTAGTCACTACTACTGTGAAATCAATATGCTGCATCCTTTTATGAGCGGCAATGGTATTGCCCAACGGGTCTTCTTTGAGCAGCTGGCCATTCATGCCGGGTATATGCTGGACTGGCGGGGTATCGATCCCGAGCAGTGGGTGGCGGCGAACCGAAGCGGCGCGACGGGCGATTTGACTGCGCTGAACGCTGTCTTTGCCAAAGTAGTGAGCGAAGCGCGGGAATCTGAGTAGAATAGGGCGGCATTTTTTTCGGGAGCCGCCATGATTCTGCTGATTGATAACTACGATTCCTTCACCTGGAACCTTTACCAGTATTTTTGTGAGCTGGGAGCAGAGGTGGTTGTACGCCGTAACGATGACGTGACTCTGGCCGATATTGCGACGCTGGCTCCGCAGAAAATTGTGATTTCACCCGGCCCCTGCACGCCGTCGGAATCGGGCGTGTCTCTGGATGTTATCCGGCACTATGCTGGCAAGCTGCCCATTCTGGGCGTCTGCCTGGGCCATCAGGCCATTGCCCAGGTATTCGGCGCCACCATCGTGCGTGCCGCGAAAGTGATGCACGGAAAAACGTCGCCGGTCACGCATACCGGTAACGGGGTATTCACGGGGCTCAATAATCCCTTAACCGTGACGCGCTACCATTCGCTGGTGATTGACCCGCCGACGCTGCCAGACTGCTTTGAGGTGACCGCCTGGAGCGATACGCAGGAGATCATGGGGATTCGCCACCGCGAGTGGGATCTTGAGGGCGTGCAATTCCATCCGGAAAGTATCCTTAGCGAGCAAGGGCATGACCTGCTGGCTAATTTCTTCCATCGCTGAATATCTGTTGCCTTGCTGTGATTTTTTATGCATATTTTGTGATTATATTTTCACAATCAATGTGACATAAAATGGATGGGCATGACATGGCAACTGAACAACCAGCAATTACCCGCGCAACATTCGATGAAGTGATTCTGCCGATTTATGCACCGGCTGAGTTTATCCCGGTTAAGGGGAAAGGCAGCCGCGTCTGGGATCAGCAGGGAAAAGAGTATGTGGATTTCGCGGGCGGTATTGCGGTCACGGCGCTGGGTCATTGCCATCCTGCGCTGGTGGAGGCGCTGAAAACCCAGGGCGAAACCCTGTGGCACACCAGTAACGTATTCACCAACGAGCCGGCGCTGCGTCTGGGCCGCAAAATCATTGATGCCACGTTTGCCGAGCGTGTGCTGTTTATGAACTCCGGCACCGAAGCCAACGAAACCGCCTTTAAGCTGGCGCGCTATTACGCGACGACGCGTCACAGCCCGTACAAAACCAAAATCATCGCCTTCCACAACGCCTTCCACGGGCGCTCGTTCTTTACCGTCTCCGTCGGCGGCCAGCCGAAGTATTCCGACGGCTTTGGCCCAAAACCGGCCGACATCGTCCATGTGCCGTTTAACGATCTGCATGCGGTGAAAGCGGTGATGGACGACCACACCTGCGCGGTAGTCGTGGAGCCAATTCAGGGCGAAGGCGGCGTGACGGCGGCCACCCCGGAATTCCTGCAAGGGCTGCGCGCGCTGTGTGATGAGCATCAGGCGCTGCTGGTGTTTGATGAAGTGCAGTGCGGAATGGGACGTACCGGCGATCTGTTCGCTTATATGCACTACGGCGTGACGCCGGATATTTTGACCAGTGCCAAAGCGCTCGGCGGTGGTTTCCCGGTGAGTGCGGTGCTGACGACTCAGGAGATCGCCTCTGCGTTTCATGTCGGTTCGCACGGCTCAACCTATGGTGGTAACCCGCTGGCGAGCGCCGTGGCGGGTGCGGCATTCGATATCATCAATACCCCAGAAGTGCTGAACGGTGTGAACGCGAAGCGTGAGCTGTTCGTAAAACATCTGCAAAAGATCAATGACCAGTATGATGTGTTCAGCGAAATCCGTGGCATGGGTCTGCTGATGGGTGCCGAGCTCACGCCACAGTACAAAGGCCGCGCCCGCGATTTTCTGCATGCTGCCGCCCACGAAGGGGTAATGGTGCTGAATGCGGGGCCAGACGTGATGCGTTTCGCACCGTCGCTGGTGGTGGAAGATAAAGACATTGAAGACGGGTTAACCCGCTTTGCCGCGGCGGTCGCGAAGATCGTTAAAGGCTAATACTCGGTTCGTTTTAACCGGCGCGTTAACCAAATGCCATGATGCGGACGCTGACGCCATGCCACCGACGAAATGGTGTGCATGGTGTTCAGGTGGCCCAGCACGCGCTGCAAATGCTGCTCCAGGGTGCTCATCGGCCCGTGGGTCAGCGTTTCCGGCGCTTCCAGAATGTTCGAATCCCCCGACTCACCCGGCGCGTCATACTCCAGACGCTGCTGACACCTCTGCAGGGCGATTTCACACGACTGCAAATAACGCTGCGCCAGATCCGGCGTCAGCATCGTGTGCTCGCGCGCCAGGGTGGTCATGGCGTTAATATGCTCGACGATAAACTGGCTATGCGTGACCCAGAGCTTCATGTCCGCCAGATAGTGCGCGTTAAAGCCTGGCTCCTGCATCGCCTGGTTGAGCGAGTTAAACAGGGCGTTGTGCGCCTGATTAACTTTCATCCGCTGATACGCCAGCGGGGAGGGCTGCGGGTCGTCGCTCAGGATCAGACGAATGGCCTGCTGGTCAGCCTCCAGCGCGTCGTGGGCGTTCTGGCGCAGCAATCCGCTTTGCCACTGCGGCCACAGCCAGACCATGCCACCAAAGGCAATCAGACAGCCAATCAGCGTATCGATCAGGCGGGCAACGATAAACTGTTCGCCGTTTAGCGTAAGCAGCTGAAGGGTATATACCGCCGTCACCGTAAAGCCCACCATCGCCCAGCCGTAGTTTTTGCGGATAATCAGGTAACTCACCAGCGTAATCACCAGCATCCCTGCCAGGGTATACCCCTCGGGAACGTGGAAGTGTAGCGTTACGCCCGCAATAATCAGCCCCGCCATCGTGCCGCCTGCCCGGTGCAGAATACGTACCCGCGTGGCGCCGTAGCCGTTCTGGGTGACAAACAGCACGGTCATTAAGATCCAGTACGGTTTCGGCAGATGCAGCGCCATGCCCATCAGACTGGCGATACTGAGCATAACGCTAATCCGCGCGGCATTGCGCAGGGCAGAAGACTTAAGAGAGAGATAGCTTCTGAGTGCTGGCAGGAGCGGCAGACGTTTTTGCTTATCCGCCATCAGGTCGCGGGGATACAGCGGGCGCTGGGTGCGCAGCACGCGGGCAATGCGGCTGAAGTGCCAGGCGGCAAACTGGCCGACCGGGTTATCCGGATGCTGACGAGCAATTTTCTCCAGCGCGCCGAGCTGTTTATCCATGTTAAAGCGCGTGGGGTAGCGGTGATAGAGAATGTCGTCCGCCAGCACCCGCAGGCGCGCGGAGACGGTCTGCGCATTCCAGCGGATCACCGCCTCGGCGTGGCTGCGCTCGACCAGCTTTTGTACCTCTTGTGGGTGATGAAGGCTCACGGAGATATGCTCCTGCAGATCCAGCCCCACCTGGAAAGTGCGCAGCAGGCGTTTATATTCGTGATTCTTGTTGGCGGCGAGCATATGCAGCTGCTGATAGCACTGGCTTATCAGATCCACCACCTTTTGCTGGCGCGTCAGCAGCGGCGGTAAGGATTTTTCCGGGTCGGTATGCTGGGTCAGCAAGGTGTATTTGGCTTCGCAGTAATCCGCAAGCTGGACATACAATAGGCTCAGAGATTCACGCAGCGGCTGTTCCCGCCACAGCCAGAACCAGAACCAGTTAAACAGCCCGTACCACAACGTGCCGAGGGCGTAGATCAGCAGCGGCTCCCACACCGGCATATTCCCGGCGAGGCTCAGGGTGAAGATGGCGGCAATCAGTGAAGCGGGAAGCAGGCGGGCGTGCAGGGAACTGATTTCTGCGGTAACACCGAGGCTCATCGCCAGTACGGTCAGGATCAGCGGCAGCGGAATATCGCGCGCCAGTAAAAGCTGCACGGCGAGGCTACAGCCAGCAAACAGCGAACCGCCAACGATCAGGCGTTTGAAAAAGCGTTTATGCGGCGTATCCAGACCGGCGATGTTGCAGCAGGCGGGAACGAGAGAAAACAGCAGACCCTGCTGGAGATGTCCCAGAATCAGGCCCACGGCCACAGGAAGGCACAACACCAGCGTTTGTCGCAGTGCGTAATTAACTTCCGGGTGATAGATCAGCCTGCGCCACATGGGGAATAGAGACAAAAACGGCGTGACACCTTGCGATGGCACGCCGTTTGAGCGGAATTAACGCGTTCCGTAGACCACGATGGTTTTACCGTGGGCAGAGATCAGGTTCTGATCTTCCAGCATTTTCAGGATACGACCCACCGTTTCGCGGGAGCAACCGACGATCTGACCAATTTCCTGACGGGTAATTTTAATTTGCATGCCGTCCGGGTGGGTCATGGCGTCTGGCTGTTTCGCCAGGTTCAGCAGGGTCTGCGCGATACGACCGGTGACGTCCAGGAAGGCGAGGTTACCCACTTTCTCGGATGTGACCTGCAGACGACGCGCCATCTGGGAAGAAAGACGCATCAGGATGTCAGGGTTTACCTGAATCAACTGACGGAATTTCTTGTAAGAAATTTCAGCCACTTCACATGCTGTCTTTGCACGAACCCAGGCGCTACGTTCCTGGCCTTCTTCAAACAGGCCCAGTTCACCGATAAAATCGCCCTGGTTCAGATAAGAAAGGATCATCTCTTTCCCTTCCTCATCTTTGATCAGCACTGCCACCGAGCCTTTGACGATGTAATACAACGTTTCCGCTTTTTCACCCTGGTGAATCAGCGTGCTCTTCGATGGGTACTTATGAATGTGGCAATGAGACAAGAACCATTCGAGAGTCGGGTCTGTTTGCGGTTTGCCAAGCACCATGCGCTGTTATCCTCTGTTATAAGCTGTCACCAGAGTCATCAGATGCACCCGGACTCTGGGGTTGCAATCGAATTCTTACCCATACCCTGGGAAGTCGGCTGTCGTAACGTTTCGCAGCCAGTAAAGTTTGATGTCCTCTGCATACATGTGTAACGTCAATGTATTACTGTAGCATCCTGAGTGTTTTAGCATAGCTTTCGCCGCGTGTCTCCTGGTGTCTCGCTTCAGCATGATGCAGGTCGCCTTCCGTTGCGAGAAATGTAACGCACGCGTAATCTGTCACCGAAAATGCAACGTTGGAGTTAAAGAATATGCAAGCGCGCGTGAAATGGGTTGAAGGTTTAACGTTCCTGGGCGAATCCGCGTCAGGGCACCAGATTTTGATGGACGGTAACTCCGGCGATAAAGCCCCCAGCCCAATGGAAATGGTGCTGATGGCGGCGGGTGGATGCAGCGCGATTGACGTGGTGTCGATTCTGCAAAAAGGTCGTCATGACGTGACGGATTGCGAGGTTAAACTCACCTCAGAACGTCGCGAAGAGGCGCCACGCCTGTTCACCCACATTAATCTGCACTTTGTGGTCACCGGTAAAGCGCTTAAAGACGCGGCGGTTTCGCGTGCGGTGGATCTGTCTGCGGAAAAATACTGCTCTGTGGCGTTAATGCTGGAGAAAGCGGTAAAAATCACGCATTCGTATGAAGTGATCGAGGCTTAATCTTTTGGCGGGTGGCGCTTCGCTGACCCGCCCTACAAAAGCATGAACGTAGGCCCGGTAAGCGCAGCGCCACCGGGCAGAACAACTCACGCAATCTGCTTCCCTTCCATCAACCGCTCCACCAGCGGCGTCATGATGAGCTCCATCGCCAGCCCCATTTTTCCGCCTGGTACCACTAACGTATTCATGTGCGAAATAAACGAGCCCTGCAGCATCGCCAGCAGCCAGGGGTAATCAATGCCTTCGAGATTGCGGAAGTGGATCACCACAAAGCTCTCGTCCAGCGACGGGATGGTTTTCGCCGCGAACGGGTTAGAGGTGTCCACCGTCGGCACGCGCTGGAAGTTAATGTGCGTTCGGGAGAACTGTGGCGTGAGGTAGTTGATATAATCTTCCATGGAGCGCACCACCGAATCCATCACCGCTTCGCGCGAATGGCCGCGCTCGCTCATGTCGCGCGTCAGCTTCTGGATCCACTCCAGGTTTACGATAGGCACCACGCCGACCAGCAGATCCACATGGCGCGCCACGTCATGCTGGGGGGTGACTACGCCGCCGTGTAATCCCTCATAAAACAGCACATCGGTGGGTTCCGGCAGCGGCTGCCAGGGGGTAAAGGTGCCCGGCACCTGATTCCACGGCACAGCTTCATCATAGGTATGCAGATACTTACGCGACTGCCCTTTGCCGCTCTGACCGTACTCCAGGAAGGTTTGCTCAAGAAGGCCAAAGTCATTGGCTTCGGGACCGAAATAGCTGATGTGTTTACCCAGATCGCGCGCCTTACGGATCGCCATGTCCATTTCAGGTCGCGTATAGCGGTGAAAACTGTCGCCTTCGACCTCCGCCGCCCGGAGATTCAGTTGGGCGAAAATCTTACGAAACGCGAGGCTGGTGGTGGTCGTTCCCGCACCACTCGACCCCGTAACGGCAATAATGGGATGTCTGGCAGACATAGCAACTCCCTGACTGAAAAGGTTGGAAGGTCAGCCGTGAAACGCGTTGCGGGGCATGATATTGACCGTCTCATGCAGTTCTGACCACACCAGCACCACGTCGCCGCTTTTCAGCTGGCGTTTAACATCGTTGACCTTCTGCTCGAGTGAGCGTTCATGTTCACCATAATCGGTGCCTTCACGTAATACAAAGCTTTCAATCAGATTATCGAGCGTTTCGGGAGACAGATCCTGCCAGGGGATGATCATTTTGCACCGTCCAGATAAGGAGTAAGCCAGTCAGGAATACGCGCCTCCAGCCACATTTTCGGGCGGCGCAGCGTCCCGCCAATAAACCCAACGTGGCCGCCATGTTCAGTCAACTGATAGTGAACATTGTCGGGAAGGAATTCCTGCGCGGGAATAGAGTGATGATCCATAAACGGATCATCTTTGGCGTGAATAATCAGCGTCGGCTGGGTGATTTTGCTGAGCAACGGCATGGCGCTGCACTGACGGTAATAGTCGATCGCATCGGCGAAGCCGTGAATTTTTGCGGTGATCAGATCGTCGAATTCACGAATGCGGCGCACCTTTTTCAGCTGGCGCAGGCTGACCGGCAGGGTATCCGGGTAAGCCTTCAGCTTACGTGCGGCGTTGGCTTTCAGCAGGTTGAGCAGATAGCGCTGATAGACGCGGGAAAACCCTTTATCCATATGGTAGCTGCACTGCTCCAGCATAAACGGCGCGGAGACAATCACTGCGGCATTGAGCGGTACGCTGTCGCCCTCTTTGGCCAGCAGGCAGGCGAGCATATTTCCGCCCAGCGAATACCCCACGGCCGCCGTTGGCACGGTGCCATAGTTTTCCCGCAGCCAGTGTAAAAACCAGGTTCCGTCTTCGGTTTCACCCGAGTGATAGATGCGTTTCTGACGATTTGGCTCGCCGCTGCAGCCACGAAAATGCATCACCACCCCGAGCCAGCCGCGCGCTTTTGCTGCCTCAATCAATCCATGCGCATAAGGGCTGTGCAGACTCCCTTCCAGACCATGAAAAACCACCAGACGCGGCTTATGACGTGCCTGCTCGGGGTCTTCGCTCCAGGCGAGATCCAGAAAATCACCGTCTGGCAGGTCAAGCCGCTGCCAGTGCGGCGTGAACTGAACCTTACGGCGGATCAGCCGTGGCAGCATGGTCTGCAAATGGCAGTTGGACACACCGCGCATGGGCACGAACTCGGTGCTGTCTTCGGCTGCAATGTCGAAGTCTGTTGGAATGATTTGGGTCATAAGCGCGATGCTGATTCTTGTCGGAAATTAACGATACTTTCCGAATTGTACCCCGTTTAGCCTGGTTTTCCGAAACATGAACTGATCCCGATCACAAATCTTTACCGTGATTATTACTCTCAGGCTAATGATTCCGCTCTACGCTTAATTGATGCCTTGCCCACCAGAGCGCACACTTTACTCAACGTTAAGCAAATCAAAATGATTAGCTGAATCAGGAGGTTAATAATGTTATCTGGGCAAACACCCACCCGGCAATGGAACACGCGACGCAGCGAAAAAGCGCGTCGTCTGGCGTCCGTACCGGTGCAGGGCAAGGTACTGCCAACCGGCGATCTTGTCGCCATGCTGGAAAAACTGATCGCCCCTGGCGATAAGGTCGTTCTGGAAGGTAACAACCAGAAGCAGGCCGATTTCCTTTCACGCTCGCTGGCTGAAGTGAACCCGCAAATTGTCCACGATCTGCATATGATCATGCCGAGCGTCGGTCGTAGCGAGCATCTGGATATCTTTGAGAAAGGCATCGCCCGCAAGCTGGACTTCTCCTTCTCCGGGACGCAGAGCCTGCGAATCTCCCAGCTGCTGGAAGATGGTCAGCTCGAAATCGGCGCTATCCATACCTATATCGAGCTCTATTCACGCCTCTACGTCGACCTCTCGCCCAACGTGGCGCTGATTGCGGGGTTTAAAGCAGACCGCAAAGGCAACCTCTACACCGGGGCGAGCACCGAAGATACTCCCGCACTGGTGGAAGCCGCGGCCTTCCACGACGGGATTGTAATTGCGCAGGTGAATGAACTGGTGGACGACGAATGCGACCTGCCGCGCGTCGATATTCCGGGCTCCTGGATTGACTATGTTGTCGTTGCCGACAAACCATTCTTTATCGAACCGCTGTTTACCCGTGATCCGCGACTGATCAAACAGGAACACATCCTGATGGCGATGATGGCGATTAAGGGCATCTACGCGGAACATCAGGTGCAGTCCCTCAACCACGGGATCGGTTTTAACACCGCAGCGATTGAGCTGCTGCTGCCGACCTACGGCGAACAGCTCGGCCTGAAGGGCAAAATCTGTAAGCACTGGACCCTGAACCCGCACCCAACGCTGATCCCGGCAATTGAAAGCGGCTGGGTAGAAAGCGTGCACTGCTTCGGCGGCGAGCTGGGGATGGAAGAGTACATCCGAGCCCGTCCCGACATCTTCTTTACCGGTGCCGACGGCTCCATGCGTTCCAACCGTGCGTTCTGTCAGCTGGCCGGTCAGTATGCGGTCGATATGTTTATCGGCTCAACCCTGCAGGTTGATGGTTACGCCAACTCCTCAACGGTGACACGCGGTCGTCTTTCCGGCTTCGGCGGTGCGCCAAACATGGGGCACGACCCACACGGTCGTCGCCACGCCACACCGGCCTGGCTGAACATGATCACCGAACCTGACCCGATGCAGCGCGGTAAAAAACTGGTCGTGCAGATGGTGGAAACCTTCCAGGCGGGCGTGAAGCCGACCTTTGTGGAAAAACTTGATGCTGTTGACGTGGCAAAAGCGTCCGGGATGCCTCTGGCGCCGGTCATGATATACGGCGACGACGTGACGCACGTGCTGACGGAAGAGGGGATTGCTTACCTCTATCGCGCCAAAGATCTTGAGGAGCGTCGCGCCATGGTTGCCGCTGTGGCGGGGATCACCGATATCGGTCTGGGCGTGGATGCTAAGCGCGTGGCGGAACTGCGCCAGAGCGGCAAGGTTGTTTATCCGGAAGATATGGGTATTCGCCGCACCGACGCCACCCGCTCTCTGCTGGCGGCGGGCAGCGTGTCAGACCTCGTTGAATGGTCCGGCGGTCTGTACAACCCACCTGCGAAATTCCGGAGCTGGTAATGAAACTTCTGCCCCAGATTCAGGTTGAAGGCGGTGCCGAATGGCTGGCGCGAACCGCCACGCAGTGTCTGATTGACGAAGCACGATTAAGCCCGAAACCCGGTCTGGTGGACAGTCGGGGGAACGGTGCGCACCACGATTTATCCCTTGCGCTGATGGAGCGCTCCGCGCGCAGCCTGACCCCGACGTTTCAGGCGCTGGCGCAGCAAAGCTGGCTGCGTCCGGCAGATATTGCGCTTCGGCAAACCGTTGGCCGTCTTGGTCGCGAAGGCGAGCAGCAGATGATGGCTGCAACGTGTGGCGTAAACACCCATCGCGGCGCGATTTGGGCGCTGGGGTTGCTGGTCAGCGCGGTGGCGATGCTGGGCGGGGAAGCCAGGGCACACGACGTCGCCCGCACCGCCGCGCAGCTGGCGAAACTCCCTGACGAGGCGGCGCCGAAAGTGTTCAGTAAAGGCCTTCGCGCCACGCACCGCTACCGCGTACCGGGTGCACGCGAAGAGGCTCAGCAGGCGTTCCCGCACATTATGCAGCGCGCGTTGCCGCAGCTTCGCCTGAGCCGTCTCAACGGCAGCAGCGAAACGCACGCCAGGCTTGATGCGCTGATGGCGATCATGACGTCGCTTACCGACACCTGCGTGCTGTCGCGTGCCGGGCTGGAGGGGCTGGACGCCATGCAGGACGGTGCCCGAGCGGTACTGAACGCCGGAGGTTGTGCAACGACTGCAGGCCAGCAGGCGCTGGCGAACTTAGACCGTCAGATGCTGGCGCTAAACGCCTCCCCAGGCGGCGCTGCTGACCTGCTTGCTGCCACGCTGTTTCTCGATCGCGTCGAAACGCCTTATTCAAAGCATTAAGAGGATGTTATGGAAAAAATCACATTGACCGTGCCAGCCAGCCGCGCGTTAAGCGGCAGGGCCCTGGCAGGGGTAGTCGGTTCCGGGGATATGGAGGTGCTCTTCACCGCCGAACCGGGCCAGACGTTAACCATTGATATCACCACCTCCGTCGACAACAGCCGGGGTCGCTGGGAGGCACTGTTCAACCGCCTGCAAACGGTCAGTAGCCTGCCAGCAGGAAAACTGACCATTCATGATTTCGGCGCGACGCCGGGCGTGGCTCGCATTCGTATCGAACAGGTTTTTGAGGGGGTCAGCCATGCGTGATGACAGCAGCTTTATCGAATTGAAAGCACGCCAGCGTGCGCAGGCCCTGCTCGATGAGGGTAGCTATCGCGAACTGCTGGATCCGTTTGAAGGCATTATCTCTCCGTGGCTTGGGCCACAGGGCATTGTTCCGCAGGCGGACGACGGCATGGTGGTGGCGAAAGGCACGATCAACGGTCAGCCAGCCGTTGTGGTCGCCATTGAAGGTGCGTTCCAGGGCGGCAGCATGGGTGAAGTGTCCGGTGCCAAAATGGCGGCGGCGCTGGAGCTGGCGGCAGAAGATAACCGCAACGGCATTCCGACTCAGGCAGTGCTGTGCCTCGAAACCGGCGGCGTTCGTCTGCAGGAGGCGAACCTGGGTCTGGCCGCCATTGCCGATATCCACGCGGCGATTGTTGACCTGCGTCGTTACACGCCCGTTATCGGGATTGTCGCAGGGACCGTGGGCTGCTTCGGTGGGATGTCCATCGCGGCGGCGCTGTGCAGCTACCTGATTGTGACCCGCGAAGCGCGTCTCGGACTGAACGGTCCGCAGGTCATCGAGCAGGAAGCGGGGATTGAAGAGTACGACTCCCGTGACCGTCCGTTTATCTGGAGCATGACCGGTGGCGAAGTGCGCTACCAAAGCGGGCTGGTTGACGCGCTGGTCGGTGACGGTATCAACGCGGTGAAAGCGGCGATGAACGACGCGATTGCCAGGGGCGTACCCGCGAAACACCGCACCGATAACTACGACGATTACCTGAACCGTCTGACGAATTTCGACACCCGCAAACAGGCCGATGCCGAACAAATTAACGCGCTTTTTGCCCGGGAGGTGAAATGATGACTAACGCAATAAGCCGTGGCGAACTCTGGATGACTCTGCTCGCGCCGAATGTAAAACGTGTGGAAGGGCTTTGCCCGTCCGTGCAGGCGGCAGACGGCGAACTGAACGGTGAAGCGGTGCGTTTTGTTGCCGTGGTGCCGGATGCCCACAACCATTTCCCGCGCGCGGCGAAAGGGGAAGTCGGTCTGCTGGAGGGCTGGACGCTGGCGAAAGTGGTGAGCGAAACCGTGGCCGAGGATGCCAGTAAGTCCGTGAAGCGCCCGATTGTGGCGGTGATTGACGTCCCAAGCCAGGCCTATGGCCGTCGCGAAGAGGCGTTTGGTATCCACCAGGCGCTGGCGGGGGCAGCCGCCGCGTATGCCAACGCGCGCCTGGCCGGTCATCCGGTGATTGGGCTTATCGTCGGTAAAGCGATGTCCGGCGCATTTCTGGCGCATGGCTACCAGGCTAACCGCCTGATTGCTTTCAACGATAAAGGGGTGCTGATCCACGCGATGGGTAAAGAGTCTGCGGCGCGCATTACGTTGCGAACCGTCGACGCGCTGGAAAAACTGGCGGCCACCATTCCGCCGATGGCCTATGACATCAGCAACTACGCCACCCTGGGGCTGCTTTCAAACCTGCTGGACATCAGCAACCCGGATGCCCCCTCCGATAACGATCTGGCGCAGGTGAAAACCACCCTGCAACAGGCCATCAGTGACGCTCGTCAGGACACCACGTTGAACAATCGTCTGGGTGCTGACAACCGCCGCAGCTCTGCCCTCGTACGCGAACGCATGCGGGCAAGCTGGTAAGTAAAAAGAGACCTGCCAGATGCACGACCCCGCGGACGTAACCGTTACGTCCGCGCGGGAACCTGCATCCTGAAAATAATAATCATCGCGCCAGTGCTTAAACTTTTTTACTACAGGTGAATTATGACTTACGTAATTGTTCATGCTCTTGCACCGATTTTCGTCATCATGCTGCTGGGATTCTGGGCCGGTAAGGCAAAGATGGTCGATAACAAAAACGTTTCCCTGCTTAATATTTTCGTGATGGATTTTGCACTGCCTGCCGCGCTGTTCAGCGCCACCGTGCAAACGCCGTGGACCGGCATTGTGGCCCAGTCGCCGCTGATTCTTGTGCTGACCCTGGCGATGTGGATAACCTATGCGGCCATCTACTTCCTCGCCACCGGCGTCTTTAAAAAATCGCCGCAGGATGCCGCCGTGCTGACGCTGACCGTCGCCCTGCCAAACTATGCGGCGCTCGGCCTGCCTATTCTGGGCAGCGTGCTGGGTGAAGGTTCATCGACATCACTGTCTGTTGCGGTCTCCATCGCCTGCGGTTCGGTGCTGATGACCCCGTTCTGCCTGCTCATTCTGGAACGTGAAAAAGCGCGCGCCGAAGGGAATAACTCTGGCTCGACGCTCTCCATGCTGCCGGTGCTGATGTGGCGTTCGATTAAAAAACCGATCGTGATGGGCCCGCTGCTGGGTGTCATTTTGTCCGCCATCGGTATCAAAATGCCGGAACTGGTGCTGGCGGCGATTAAACCGCTGGGGCTGTCCGCGACCGCTGCAGCGCTGTTCCTGACCGGGGTGATCCTCTCTGCCCGTAAGCTGCAGATCAACACCATGGTGATCACGTCAACTGTCGCCAAGCTGCTGATTCAGCCTGCGATTGCCTGGGGTATCGTTTTACTCTTTGGTCTGCACGGTTCCGTGGCGATCACCGCTATCCTGATGATTGCGCTTTCTGCGGGCTTCTTCGGTGTGGTGTTCGGTAACCGCTTTGGCGTGCAGTCTCCGGATGCGGAAGCCGTGCTGCTGTTAAGCTCCGTACTGTGTATCCTGTCGCTGCCGCTGTTTATCTCGCTGACCTCAGGAATGTAATCATGACCATAACATTACGCCCCCACGACCTCATCTGGCTTACCGCGCGAGACGCGCTGGAAGGCATCACCGACGACTGGGTGGAGGCGGCCTGGCATACCGGTTTGCCGGTCGTAGTGCGGCGTGATGTTGATAACGCTGGCCGTATTCCCGTTGGCGTGCGCGGCCTGCGCCGCGACCAGCGGGCGGCCGGATGGGTGAAACCAGAACACGTAACGCGTGTGGTGTCACCCGAATCACTGAGCGTAACGGCGGATCTGCTGCGCTCGCCCTTTGTGACGCAGCCACCGGTACAGGTGGCGCTACAACTTTCTCAGCAGCCGTGGCCATGGTCGTGGGGCATTACCGGCAGTACTGGCTATGCGCTGGCGACCGGTATTCCGGTTATCCACGCCGACAGCGATCTCGACCTGTTGATCCGCGCCCCGCAGCCGATTTCCCCTGATGCGTTTACCGCATGGCAGTCGCAGCTGAGTCGCGCATTGTGCCGGGCGGATACGCAGGTCGATACACCCGAAGGGGGATTCGCGCTGGCGGAGTGGCTGCGCGACGGCAAAACGCTGCTGAAAACCCGCCGCGGACCGCGTCTGGTAACGGATCCGTGGCGCAGGGAGGAGTAATGAAAATACTGTTTACCTTTCCGGGGCAGGGCACGCAGCATGAAGGTATGCTGCATAACCTGCCGGGAACGGCGCTGGCTCAGGCGCGTAAGGTACTGGGAAGCGAAGTCGATACACTGGACAGTGCAGCCTCGTTACGCCACACCCGCGCGGTTCAACTTTGTCTGTTGATTTCAGGCGTGGCCTGGGCACGCGAGCTTGAACGGCGCGGCGTGACGCCGGACATTGTGAGCGGTTTGTCGATTGGCGCGTACCCGGCAGCAGTGATGGCTGGCGCACTGGAATTTACCGACGCCCTTAAGCTGGTTGCATTGCGCGGCGATCTGATGGAGCAGGCGTATCCGCACGGCTATGGCCTGACGGCGATTATGGGGTTGACCCTGTCGCAGGTGGAACAGCTTATCGAAGGCACGGGCACGTATATCGCGAACCTGAACGCCGAAACGCAGATCGTGATTGCCGGCTCCGATGAAGGGATGGCGCAGGTAGCCGAGCGGGCGCTGGCGAAAGGGGCGAGCAAGGCCAAACGGCTGGCGGTCAGCGTGCCGTCGCACTGCGCACTGCTGGCGGACCCGGCGCAGAAGCTGGCGGCAGCGTTTGAATCGGTCACGCTTTCACGCCCACGCTGCGCGTATCTGAGCGGCAGTACCGGACGCGTGCTCTGGCAGCCGGAGAAGATCGCCGACGATCTGGCGATGAATATGGCGCGTACCGTGCGCTGGCAGGAGGCGGTGATATCCGCGAATGAACGCGATGCGCGGCTGGCAATCGAGATGCCGCCCGGCGGCGTGCTGACCTGCTTAACGCGACAGGCGGCGTGGGAAGGGGAATCCATTTCGCTGGAACGCAGCGGGGTGGATGTGGCGGTGCATCTGGCGGGGCGGCTTCAGCGGTGAGTTTTGCCCGGCGGCGCTTTCGAAAAACGTAAGGTAAGTTTGGCACTTATAGCTCAGGGTAGAAATCTCCCTGAGCATGCGTCAGCGACGCTGATGACGAGTGTTAGGGTAAACACCCTTTTTTATTAAATCGATTGCCTGCTCAAGTTGCTGGTAAAGCCTATGGCTCAAATCTTCCAGCTCGTCATTCTCTTTACGGAGCGGTATCCCATTTTTGTGAAGAACAATATCGTTAAATGATCCCATTCCACCGTAAGCTTTTTTTAATGCGAATATTGAAGCTTCACAGTCGACGTCAAGTTCACTACCAAGTGTCTCAAAGGTTTTGGCCCATGCATTCTCATTGTTTGAGCGCAGTATGTTAATAATATTGGTTAACGTTTTCTTTATTCCATTTATCATTTCAGCCCCCCACTACTCAGTATATTCACATCAGTATTTTCCACGTTTCACGCACAACTACTGGTCGTTTTTCGTGGATCCTGCCAGTTTGAGATTTGACGCATATTAATTCACCGTATCAATTAGTGCGGATAACAACCCGTGAAATTGGTTATGTGATTCTATTACATAATCCGTTGAGACTTTATCACGGATCTGAAAGCAATCATCAGCGAAACTGTAGACAATAACGGATATACCATCCTCACCAATGAGCACCTTATCAGTGAGATTCTGATCAAGATAGATTTCATCGGTGCGTGTATCAACGTTGCGGATGTAGATATTTGACCATAATGGCACACCATTTTCTGCCTGAACTATGTTATATAAAGTCAGTCCGTTATACTCCAGACCATCCATAATGTTGAACATATTCAGGTAGTCAGGTCGGGTAACCATCAGGCGCTGTATATCCTCGTAAACCGTTCTTTTCTGACTACCCCATTCGGCGGGTGGAGCATTGCGCATGAGATCTGCCATCACGGCAGAATGAACAGGATTGGCTATCGGGTAGCTATCAGCAGTCATGAGGGTCTTGAATATGCCTAACAATTCATCGGTATCCTTCATTTCTTCTCCTTAATGCCAGCGGGATAAATTACATCTTTTGGAGCAGGCCATAACACTTTTGCGCTTTCATTATAGGGAAGAACTTTCGTTATTGTGCCCTGGGCCTTTGAAAGCGTGTAATGATAGGGCGAACTTTGTATCAGCGTTAGGTTTTCAAAAGTATTTGTTCCTCCGTCATCAAGATTGTTTTTATTTTCCCATATAGCCCTTTAATCTTTTTACTGTTTGTCTGAACCTTAAATGTTGCAGTTGTCAATACTACCCGCCGCCAAATGATATTCAGCATCCCAATTCCTGTTGAGTGTAAACATCCTATTCCTGGTTTAATCCATGTTAATTTGTGGGTATTCTGAGATAACGGATGATAAGTCAAACGTGGCGTTCAGTTTCTGTTGAGCACTTCTCCAATTGTTCCTGCCTCTCAGTTCGGTTGGATATAATCTGCCACCTGGCTGGGTAACAGTGAAGGCATCGCAATAGTTCGCCCATCATCATCAACAAATTCAACCATATAAGCCAGATGGGGTTTTTCATGTACTAATACTATGGCACCCAGCATGCCTTTAGTTAACCCTTCCTCCGGCAAATCTTCCGCTAACACTACCACTTCAAATTCTTCTCTTCTCATAATCTGTATCTCACTTAACAAAAATCGTCGTCATGCGTGGAACGACGGCATCAGGTTCATAAATCCAACCGCTGCGCACTATCACCGTCTCACCGTTAATGCCTAATATCGGCATGTCTACAGCCATTCGCTGCCCGTACTGGTTCGCTTCCAAAACTTTAGCTGGGGTGGTTAATATGCTCTCGCGGATTCTACTGGCTAACACATCTGAATTTGTCGGGTTATAGCCCAGCGCCGACTGAAATACTCTCGCCTTATGCCCCCCAATTGGATGGGTAACATCTAAAGAGTAAGTTGACAGTTTTCTGTAATCTACAACGGCGTGTTCGGCATTGATTAATGATCCTGATTCAGTTGTGAATCCATTGGCATATGGCGATGCAAACGACGGTATTTTGCTGTAGTTTGATAATCCACTTATTGTTCCTAACCGACCCAGGCCAAAGCCAGCGGCAACAGAAGCGCCGGCCATGATAATACCTTTGTTTTCCATCACTTGATCGTAACCTGCTGGTGCATCTCCACCAAGTTGTTCCGCTGTTTGCCTAAAGCCTTCAATGTTGCCGTTGTAGATTCCACCTGCCGCTAGTAATCGTCCGGCTGCTTTGCTGTTGATGGTTTTGGTGGCCTGTGCGTGCTGTACGGGAGCATCGGAATTATACTGTTTAATGGTCGGAGCAGGTTTTCGTCCCGGGTGTGCGTTCAGGCAATGTTCGTAAATATTCCGTACTTCCCGCTGGAAACTGTCGCTATAGCTGTCCATGAAACAGTCATAAACCAGATTACCGTCGTCATCGAAGAAGAAGGGGTTGCGGAAACGGTCCCACTTCTCTGCGGTGTTTACGCCAACCATCCAGCCCTGCTCAAGATTCCATTTTACTTCATCATAAAGGCCGTCGTATTCCGTGTGGTGCTTGCGTTTGTATGGTTGCGCCGCGAAGCGGTGGTATACGCCGTCACGTCGTCTGGGGATGGTGAAATGTTGAAAACGGGTTTGAGGGGCATATTTCAGATAATCCAGTTCGTAAAATACGCTCGCCATTTCCAGTGCATCGCGTGGCGTGAGGATGAACTGAATATCAGCCGGTGCTAAATCACAGCCTGCATCCCATTTCATGTAGAGTGTGAACATCCTGTTCCTACTTTAAGCCATGTTATTTTTGTGGATATTCAGAGGTAACGGATGATAAGTCAAATGTGGCGTTCAGTTTTAGTGAACCTTGGAACAGGGGGCATGCACCCCGCTTACGGGGCCGAGGTATCTGCCGTGAGGCTTCGCGCATACATTCGTCCTTCGGCGGCCAGTGCGCGCAGGCTGGGATCCTGCTCGCGGTTGCGGGCAAAGACGATGGCGATCAACTGCTGCATCTGATACGGCTGCGCCAGCTTCAGTAGTTGCACCGAGTTCTCATACACTTTCTTCATCCTGCCCGGCATCAGCGTAAAGCCGACCCCCGCCTGCACCAGGCTCAGCATTGAGAAAATGTCATTCACGCGAGTGACGATCTCCGGTTCGAATCCGGCGATATGAAACGCCTCCTGAAACCCGGCGTAGGTCGCAAACCCTTCTGCCAGCGAGACAAATTTCTGATGTTTGTAATCACGAAGATCCGCTGGCCCATGTGCGTTCAGTGTGGCGGACGCGGGCGCGGCAAGGAAAATGTCGTCGTGAAACAGGGGTAGTACTTCGAGGCTGTTACGGTCGATATCGCTTTCGGAGATGGAGATCAATATGGCGTCCAGCGACCCTTCGTCCAGCATGTGTAGCAACGTGTCGTTAGAGCCCATCGTCAGATCCATCTCCAGATCCGGACGGCGTAATTTCATGCCCATAATCAGGCGCGGTACGGTTTCCAGGGTGAGCGAGTAGAGCGTACCGACGCGCAACCGACCCTGGCCGATACCGGCGATTTTGCGCGACTCTTCCAGCCCGCGCTCCATCACCTGCATGACTTCCTGGCAATATTCCAGCAGCGTCCAGGCGGAAGGCAGCGCAATCAGATTGCGCCCCTTGTGGGTAAAAAGCGGGCAGCGCACGTTCTCTTCCAGCGTGTGCAGCGCGCGGTGCACACTGACACCGCTCAGCCCGAGCGTTTCGGCGGTACGGGCGATATTCCCTTTCTCCATGAAGGTCATGAAGATGCTGAGTTTGCGGAATGTAATCTCGCTCGTGGTATCGAAACGCATAACCCTCCCGGTGTGTTAGTCGGCCTGCAGCATCGCTTCCAGCTGTTCCTGCGCGTCCAGCCACGCCATTTCGCACGCTTCGAGGCTCGATTTGGTCTTTGCCTGCGTTTGCAGGCAATCCGTCAGCTCCGCTTTACGGCTTTGATCGTACAGGCCGCTGTCGCCCAGCTTCTCTTCAACGGTGGCAAGCGTGGCGTTGAGCTTCTCCATCTCTTTTTCCAGACGGGCAATCTCTTTACGCAGCGGCTGAGTCTGGGTGCGCAGCTCCGCTTCCCGGCGCTTCTGGTCTTTACGCGCCTGGGCGCTGTTGGCATTGTCTTTCGCCGACTCGTCCGGCTGGTTTTCCTGCTTCTGCACGTCCGTCAGCCACTGCTGGTAGTCTTCCAGATCGCCGTCGAACGGTTCAACTTTGCCATCATGCACCAGGTAGAGATCGTCTGTGGTGGAGCGGATCAGGTGACGATCGTGCGAGACCACCACCAGCGCGCCTTCGAACTCAATCAGCGCTTCGGTCAGCGCCTGACGCATGTCGAGATCCAGGTGGTTGGTCGGTTCATCGAGCAGCAGCAGGTTCGGGCGCTGCCAGACGATCAGCGCCAGTACCAGGCGGGCTTTTTCACCGCCGGAGAAACGCTCTGTGTTTTCGGTGACTTTATCGCCCTGGAAGCCGAAGCCGCCGAGGTAATCGCGCAGCTTCTGCTCCATTTCCTGCGGTGCCAGACGCGCAAGGTGCTGGATAGGCGATTCATCCGCGCGTAAAAATTCCAGCTGATGCTGAGCGAAATAGCCAAGCTTAATGCCTTTCGCCAGGCCGATTTCGCCGCTGACCGGGTTAAGTTCGCCCGCCAGGAGTTTGATTAGCGTTGATTTACCGGCGCCGTTACGCCCCAGCAGACCGATACGTGAACCCGGCACCAGGTTGAGCTTGATGGAGTCGAGAATAATGCGATCGCCATAGCCCGCGCTCACTTTTTCCATTTTCAGCAGCGGATTCGGCAGGCTTTCTGGTTCGCGGAAATTGAAGTGGAACGGGTTATCGACGTGCGCCGGGGCAATCATCTCCATGCGTTCCAGCATCTTGATGCGGCTCTGGGCCTGCTTGGCTTTAGAGGCTTTGGCCTTAAAGCGATCCACAAAGCTTTGCAGGTGCGCCACGCGCTGCTGCTGGCTTTCGTACATCGCCTGCTGCTGGGCCAGGCGCGTCGCGCGCTGGCGCTCGAAAGAGCTGTAGTTGCCGGTATATTCGAACATCGTTTGCTGTTCGATATGAATGATTTTATCCACCACCGGATCGAGGAAGTCGCGGTCGTGGGAGATCAGAATCAGAGTGCCCTGATAGCTCTTAAGCCACTTCTCCAGCCAAATAACCGCATCGAGATCGAGGTGGTTAGTCGGTTCATCGAGTAGCAAAAGATCAGAACGGCAGATCAACGCCTGCGCCAGGTTGAGGCGCATACGCCAGCCGCCGGAGAAGTCGCTGACCGGGCGTTCCAGCTGTTCATTGCTGAAGCCCAGGCCGTGCAGCAGGCTGGAGGCGCGGGAGCGAATGGTCCACGCGTCGATGGCGTCCAGCTTGCCATGAACGGTGGCGATGGCGTGACCGTCGTTGCGCTCGTTGGCGGCGTGGAGTTCCGCTTCGAGTTTGCGGTATTCACGGTCGCCGTCGATAACATAGTCGAGGGCCGGTTCGCTCAGGGCAGGCGTCTCCTGGTTCACCCAGGCGAGCTGCCAGTTTCCCGGATAAGTAAAGCTTCCGCCATCCGCGCTAATCTCGTTTTTCAGCAGCGCCAGCAGCGTGGATTTGCCACAGCCGTTTTTGCCGACCAGACCCACTTTTTGGCCCGGGTTGATGGTAGCAGTGGCGTTATCGAGCAGAACGCGCACGCCGCGACGAATTTGTAACGAGGAGAAAACAATCATAGAAGCGCCGTATGTTCCGACTATGTTAATTTGTCATTATGATAATGTAAGGTGTGGGCCATTTTCCGCACCGGGCCGCCATGGTAGCCCAAAACAACAACGATACACAAAAACAGAAACACGACCGGGAGGGGAATGATGTCTCAGACAGCGAAAGTGCTGCTGCTGTATGCCCATCCGGAATCTCAGGACTCGGTGGCGAACCGGGTGCTGCTTAAGCCGGCCACACAGCTCAGTAACGTTACGGTGCACGATCTCTACGCGCACTATCCTGATTTCTTTATTGATATTCCGTACGAGCAGGAACTGCTGCGTCAGCATGACGTGATTGTGTTCCAACACCCGCTTTACACCTATAGCTGTCCGGCACTGCTGAAAGAGTGGCTGGACCGCGTGCTGAGCCGCGGTTTCTCCAGTGGGGTGGGGGGAAACCAGCTGGCGGGAAAGTACTGGCGTAGCGTGATCACCACCGGTGAACCCGAAAGTGCTTACCGTCACGACGGGCTGAACCGTTATCCGATGAGCGATATCCTGCGGCCATTCGAGCTGACGGCGGCGATGTGCCGTATGCACTGGATGAGCCCGATCATTGTCTACTGGGCACGGCGTCAGGATCCGAAAGAACTGGCCAGCCACGCCAGAGCTTATGGCGAGTGGCTGGCATCGCCGATTCCGGCAGGAGGTCGTTAATGGAAGGATCGAATTTGCTCCTCGCCGGGGTACTGTTTTTATTTGCGGCCGTCGTCGCGGTTCCGCTTGCCGCCCGTCTCGGCATCGGTGCGGTACTGGGATATTTGCTCGCGGGGATCGCCATTGGTCCCTGGGGACTGGGATTCATCAGCGATGTGGATGAAATTCTCCATTTCTCCGAGCTAGGCGTGGTGTTCCTGATGTTCATCATCGGTCTGGAACTGAATCCCTCTAAATTGTGGCAGCTCCGACGCTCTATCTTTGGCGTGGGTGCCGCGCAGGTGTTGTTCAGCGCCGCGATTCTGGCTGGCCTGCTAATGCTGACCCACTTTTCCTGGCAGGCCGCGGTGATTGGCGGGATTGGTCTCGCCATGTCGTCGACGGCGATGGCGTTGCAGCTGATGCGCGACAAAGGGATGAACCGCAATGAAGCCGGGCAGCTGGGCTTTTCGGTGCTGCTGTTTCAGGATTTAGCGGTGATCCCGGCGCTGGCGCTGGTGCCGCTGCTGGCGGGTTCTGGCGACGATAGCTTCGACTGGGCAAAGATTTCCATGAAGGTGCTGGCTTTTGCGGGCATGCTGATTGGCGGACGCTTCCTGTTGCGTCCGGTGTTCCGCTTTATTGCCGCATCGGGCGTGCGTGAAGTGTTTACCGCTGCGACGCTGTTGCTGGTGCTTGGCTCGGCGCTGTTTATGGACGCTCTGGGGCTATCAATGGCGCTGGGTACTTTTATCGCCGGGGTGCTGCTGGCGGAGAGCGAGTATCGTCACGAACTGGAAATTGCCATCGATCCCTTCAAAGGGCTCCTGTTAGGGTTGTTCTTTATTTCGGTGGGGATGGCGCTCAATCTCGGCGTGCTTTATACCCATCTGCTCTGGGTTGTGGTCAGCGTCGCCATCCTGGTGGCGGTGAAAATGCTGGTGCTGTACGTCATGGCGCGTATTTACGGGTTGCGCAGTTCGGAACGTATGCAGTTTGCCAGCGTGTTAAGCCAGGGGGGAGAGTTCGCGTTTGTGCTGTTTTCCGCCGCGTCCTCTCAGAAGCTGTTTAAGGACGATCAGATGGCGCTGCTGCTGGTGACGGTGACGCTGTCGATGATGACCACGCCGCTGCTGATGAAGCTGGTGGATAAACTGCTGTCGCGCCGCTTAAACCCGACGGACGATGAAGATGAAGCGCCATGGGTAGAAGACGATAAACCCCAGGTGATAGTGGTGGGCTTTGGCCGCTTCGGGCAGGTGATTGGTCGCCTGTTGATGGCGAATAAGATGCGCATTACGGTGCTGGAACGCGATATCAGTGCGGTTAACCTGATGCGTAAATATGGCTACAAGGTGTATTACGGCGACGCGACCCAGCTTGAGCTGCTGCGCTCGGCGGGCGCTGAGGCCGCCGAGTCCATCGTGATCACCTGTAACGATCCGGAAGACACGATGAAACTGGTGGAGCTGTGTCAACAGCACTTCCCGCACCTGCATATACTGGCGCGTGCCCGGGGACGTGTTGAAGCTCACGAATTGTTGCAGGCGGGTGTGAAACACTTCTCCCGTGAGACGTTCTCCAGTGCGCTGGAGTTAGGCCGCAAGGCGTTGATCTCGCTGGGCATGCATCCTCATCAGGCGCAACGTGCCCAGATGCACTTCCGTCGGCTGGATATGCGAATGCTGCGCGAACTGATGCCGGTACATACCGACACGGCGCAGATCTCCCGCGTGCGGGAAGCGCGTCGCGAGCTGGAGGAGATCTTCCAGCGAGAGATGCAACAGGAACGACGCCAGCTTGATGGCTGGGATGAATTTGAATAAAGGGTAACGAAAGATGGCTGTCCGTAAACGCTTTATCGCAGGTGCAAAATGCCCGTCCTGCCAGGCGCAAGATACTCTGGCGATGTGGCGAGAAAATAATATTGATATCGTTGAGTGTGTTAAGTGCGGTCACCAGATGCGTGAGGCCGATAAAGAGGCCCGCGATCATGTTCGCAAAGAAGAGCAAGTAATCGGCATTTTTCATCCGGACTAGCGATATGCCCTGAGTTTTTTTAAGCTAAAGGGTACACGGGTGCAGATTTCCGCTACAATCTGCGCCAGCAATTTTCCCACGCTCAGGAGATATCATGAAAGTAGCAAAAGACCTGGTGGTCAGCCTGGCCTATCAGGTACGTACAGAAGACGGTGTGTTGGTTGATGAGTCTCCGGTGAGTGCGCCGCTGGACTACCTGCATGGCCACGGTTCCCTGATTTCCGGCCTGGAAACTGCGCTTGAAGGTCATGAAGTTGGCGACAAATTCGACGTTGCTGTCGGCGCGAACGACGCTTACGGTCAGTATGACGACAACCTGGTTCAGCGCGTTCCTAAAGACGTATTCATGGGCGTTGACGAACTGCAGGTTGGCATGCGCTTCCTGGCTGAAACTGACCAGGGTCCAGTGCCTGTTGAAATCACTGAAGTTGAAGACGACCACGTTGTGGTTGACGGCAACCACATGCTGGCTGGCCAGAACCTGAAGTTCAACGTAGAAGTTGTTGCGATCCGTGAAGCGACCGAAGAAGAGCTGGCGCATGGCCACGTTCACGGTGCGCACGGTCACGACCATGACCACGATCACGGCCACGACGGCTGCTGCGGTGGTCACGGCCACGATCACGACCATGGTCATGACCATGGCAAAGGTGGTTGCGGTAACGGCGGCTGCGGTTGCCACTAATTCCGCTAAGCGGAAAATAAAAAAGCGGGTGAACCCCGCTTTTTTTACGCCTCAATAATGAGGTGGTGGTGTCTCTTCAGACTGAGAGGCAATGTTCGACGGCTGCGTTGCCTTTAGCTTTTCCGTCAGCAGACGCATGTGATCCCGCAGTTTCGCCATTTCGAGTTCATGTGCTGTGACGGTCTGGTTTAGCTCTTCGATGGTGATGTCCTGAAAAGCCAGGCGGCTTTCCAGCTCAGCCATTCTCGCTTCTATCGTTGTATCCTTCATCATTCACCTCGTTTATGTCTGATTTACCTGATGGTCCAGCGGCGGCGCAGTTTAACTGAGTTTATCCTTAAGTGCAGTCTCTATCCCGCTGGCAAGAAACTTATTTAAACAAAAATAGTCTGAAAAGTGGTGAGAATTGGGAGTGTCTGTCTGTAGATTTCTTCTGCAACGTTTTATAGTACGTCACTCATTTACGTTTAACGCTGGGGTGAGAGTCCCCAGGCCCTGGAGATATGGATGAAATCACTGTTTAAAGTAACGCTGCTGGCGACGACGATGGCTGTTGCGCTGAACGCGCCGCTGTCATTCGCTGCTGATACTGCTGCGAAGCCTGCTGCCACTGCAGACAGCAAAGCGGCGTTCAAAAATGACGACCAGAAATCCGCCTACGCACTGGGCGCATCTCTGGGTCGTTACATGGAAAACTCTCTGAAAGAACAAGAGAAACTGGGCATCAAACTGGATAAAGCCCAGCTGATCGCAGGCGTACAGGACGCATTTGCGGATAAGAGCAAGCTGTCTGACCAGGAAATTGAGCAGACGCTGCAGGCGTTCGAAGCACGCGTGAAGGGTGCCGCTCAGACCAAGATGGAAGCGGACGCGAAAGACAACGAAGCGAAAGGCAAAGCCTACCGCGATACCTTTGCTAAAGAGAAGGGTGTGAAGACTTCCTCTACAGGCCTGGTGTACAAAGTTGAGAAAGAAGGTACCGGCGATGCGCCGAAAGACAGCGATACTGTTGTCGTAAACTACAAAGGTACGCTGATCGACGGTAAAGAGTTCGATAACTCTTACACCCGCGGTGAGCCGCTCTCCTTCCGTCTGGACGGTGTGATTCCTGGCTGGACTGAAGGCCTGAAAAACATCAAGAAAGGCGGCAAGATCAAGCTGGTTATTCCACCGGATCTGGCCTACGGCAAAACGGGCGTTCCGGGTATCCCGGCTAACTCCACGCTGGTCTTCGACGTAGAGCTGCTGGACATTAAACCAGCACCGAAAGCGGATGCGAAACCGGAAGCGCAGGCAGATCAGAAAGCTGCGACAGACGCTAAGAAGTAATGTAATAAAAACCGCCGCCTTTAAGGCGGCGGTTTTTTTATTGCGGGGCAGATATAATTAACACTGGAAAGCGTCTGGTACGCTGTATTAATTTAGTTGTCCGTGTAGATAATGAGCCTGCCCTGAAAACCTAACGACAGGCTCCTGAAAAGGAGTGTTTTTTTCATGTCCAGGTCGCTTTTAACCAACGAAACCAGTGAACTTGATTTGCTGGATCAACGTCCTTTTGACCAGACCGACTTCGATATTCTTAAATCCTATGAGGCGGTGGTGGACGGGTTAGCGATGCTCATTGGTTCCCACTGCGAAATCGTATTGCACTCCCTGCAAGATCTGAAGTGTTCCGCCATCCGCATTGCTAATGGTGAGCATACCGGCCGTAAAATTGGTTCGCCAATCACCGACCTTGCATTGCGTATGTTGCATGACATGACCGGCGCGGACAGCAGCGTCTCCAAATGTTATTTCACCCGCGCCAAAAGCGGCGTGCTGATGAAATCAGAAACTATCGCGATTCGAAACCGCGAACATCGTGTGATTGGACTGCTGTGCATCAACATGAACCTTGATGTGCCTTTCTCGCAGATCATGAGCACCTTTATTCCGCCTGAAACGCCAGACGTTGGCTCCTCCGTTAACTTTGCCTCCTCCGTAGAAGATCTGGTGACTCAAACGCTTGAGTTTACGATTGAAGAGGTGAATGCCGATCGCAACGTCTCGAACAATGCCAAGAATCGTCA
The DNA here is from genome assembly GCF_049238025.1 of Enterobacter cloacae complex sp. IR5458. Classification (NCBI taxonomy): domain Bacteria; kingdom Pseudomonadati; phylum Pseudomonadota; class Gammaproteobacteria; order Enterobacterales; family Enterobacteriaceae; genus Enterobacter; species Enterobacter cloacae complex sp. IR5458. Next base: position 5,304 of record NZ_JBMKIF010000011.1, on the reverse strand, counting down.
GATCGTACTCAATCTCTACGAGAAAGGGATTTTTGATATCAAAGACGCCATTAACCAGGTGGCCGATCGTCTGAATATCTCCAAGCATACGGTCTACCTCTACATCCGCCAGTTCAAAAGTGGCGACTTCGTAGGGCAAGATAAGTAATGCGTTTTGCGTTAATGGTGACAGGCCCGGCGTACGGCACTCAGCAGGCCAGCAGCGCGCTGCAGTTTGCGCATGCGCTACTGGCGGCCGGACATGAACTGGCGAGCGTCTTTTTCTATCGGGAAGGGGTGTATAACGCGAACCAGTTTACGTCACCGGCGAGCGATGAGTTTGATCTGGTCCGCGCGTGGCAGGCGTTAAATGAAAAGCAGGGCGTTGAGCTGAACATCTGCGTGGCGGCGGCACTGCGTCGCGGCGTGACGGATGCAACCGAAGCCGATCGCCTGGGGTTATCGGGCGCTAACCTTCAGCCTGGCTTTTCGTTGAGTGGTCTGGGCGAGCTGGCTCAGGCGGCGCTAACCTGCGACAGAGTGGTGCAATTCTGATGAAGCGCGTGGCATTTGTTTTTACTTCTGCGCCGCACGGTAGCGCCTCGGGCCGCGAAGGGCTGGATGCGTTACTTGCGACATCGGCATTAACAGAAGATATCGGCGTCTTTTTTCTGGGGGATGGGGTGTTTCAACTGCTCGCGGGCCAACAGCCGCAGGCCATCCTGGCGCGCGATTACATCGCAACCTTCAAAGTGCTGCCGCTGTACGATATCGAAACCTGCTATGTCTGTGCCGACTCCTTAACGGCGCGCGGTTTGAGTGATAAGTCGTCTTTTGTGCTGGATGTGACGCTCTTACCTTCCTCTGATCTGCGTGAACACCTTTCCCACTACGACACCGTTTTGACGTTCTGAGGCCGCCATGCTCCATATTCTGAGCCACTCACCGTGGCAATGTGATATCGACACACTGTTGAGCATGCTGCGCGAAGGTGATGATTTGCTGCTCATTCAGGACGGCGTGCTTGCCGCTCTGGAAGGCAGCCGTTTCGTTGAAATTCTCACGAATGCCCCCATAACAGTCTCTGCGCTGAAGGACGATCTGGACGCGCGAGGTCTTTCTGGTCAAATTTCAGCCAAAATTGACGTGGTTGGCTATACTGATTTCGTCAATCTTACTGTGACGCACGCCAGTCAAATGAACTGGTGATCCGAGATCGCTGTATATTTCTTGACACCTTTTCGACGTAGCCCTAAAATTTCGCGTCCTCATATTGTATGAGGTCGTTTTATTACGTGTTTACGAAGCAAAAGCTAAAACCAGGAGCTATTTAATGGCAACAGTTAACCAGCTGGTACGCAAACCACGCGCACGCAAAGTTGCAAAGAGCAACGTGCCTGCGCTGGAAGCCTGCCCGCAGAAACGTGGTGTATGTACTCGTGTATATACCACCACTCCTAAAAAACCAAACTCCGCACTGCGTAAAGTATGCCGTGTGCGTTTGACTAACGGTTTCGAAGTGACTTCCTACATCGGTGGTGAAGGTCACAACCTGCAGGAGCACTCCGTGATCCTGATCCGTGGCGGTCGTGTTAAAGACCTTCCGGGTGTTCGTTACCACACCGTTCGTGGTGCGCTGGACTGCTCAGGTGTTAAAGACCGTAAGCAGGCTCGCTCCAAGTACGGCGTGAAGCGTCCTAAGGCTTAATGGTTCTCCGTTAAGTAAGGCCAAACTGATTTATCTTAATGTCAAACTAAACTCGTAGAGTTTTGGACAATCCTGAATTAACAACGGAGTATTCCCATGCCACGTCGTCGCGTCATTGGTCAGCGTAAAATTCTTCCAGATCCGAAGTTCGGATCAGAACTGCTGGCAAAATTTGTAAATATCCTGATGGTAGATGGTAAAAAATCTACTGCAGAAGCCATCGTATACAGCGCGCTTGAGACCCTGGCTCAGCGTTCTGGTAAAAATGAACTGGAAGCTTTCGAAGTCGCTCTCGACAACGTTCGCCCAACTGTAGAAGTTAAGTCCCGCCGCGTTGGTGGTTCTACTTATCAGGTTCCAGTTGAAGTTCGTCCGGTTCGTCGTAATGCTCTGGCAATGCGTTGGATCGTTGAAGCTGCTCGTAAACGCGGTGATAAATCCATGGCTCTGCGTCTGGCGAACGAACTTTCTGATGCTGCAGAAAACAAAGGTACTGCAGTTAAGAAACGTGAAGACGTTCACCGTATGGCAGAAGCCAACAAGGCGTTCGCACACTACCGTTGGTAATCCCTTCGGAGTATTAGTCACCAGGCGGGCGCTTCAGAGAAGCCGCCCGCTCTGGGTAACTTAACTGAACGCCTAAAGAAACAAACGAGGAATCAAATGGCTCGTACAACACCCATCGCACGCTACCGTAACATCGGTATCAGTGCGCACATCGACGCCGGTAAGACCACTACTACCGAACGTATTCTGTTCTACACCGGTGTAAACCATAAAATCGGTGAAGTTCATGACGGCGCAGCCACCATGGACTGGATGGAACAGGAGCAGGAGCGTGGTATCACTATCACCTCCGCAGCGACTACTGCATTCTGGTCAGGTATGGCTAAGCAGTACGAACCGCATCGCGTAAACATCATCGACACCCCAGGGCACGTTGACTTCACCATCGAAGTAGAACGTTCCATGCGTGTGCTCGACGGCGCGGTAATGGTTTATTGCGCAGTTGGTGGTGTTCAGCCACAGTCTGAAACCGTATGGCGTCAGGCGAACAAATATAAAGTTCCACGCATCGCGTTCGTTAACAAAATGGACCGTATGGGTGCTAACTTCCTGAAAGTTGTTGGTCAGATCAAAACCCGTCTGGGCGCGAACCCTGTTCCGCTGCAGCTGGCAATTGGTGCTGAAGAAGGCTTCACCGGCGTTATCGACCTGGTGAAAATGAAAGCCATCAACTGGAACGACGCAGACCAGGGCGTGACCTTCGAATACGAAGACATCCCGGCTGAGATGCAGGACCTGGCTGACGAATGGCACCAGAACCTGATCGAATCCGCTGCTGAAGCTTCTGAAGAGCTGATGGAGAAATACCTGGGTGGTGAAGAACTGACTGAAGAAGAGATCAAAAAAGCTCTGCGTCAGCGTGTTCTGAACAACGAAATCATCCTGGTAACCTGTGGTTCTGCGTTCAAGAACAAAGGTGTTCAGGCGATGCTGGATGCGGTAGTTGACTACCTGCCATCCCCGGTTGACGTTCCTGCGATCAACGGCATCCTGGACGACGGTAAAGATACTCCGGCTGAGCGTCACGCAAGCGACGACGAGCCGTTCTCTGCACTGGCGTTCAAAATTGCTACCGACCCATTCGTGGGTAACCTGACCTTCTTCCGCGTTTACTCTGGTGTGGTTAACTCCGGTGACACCATCCTGAACTCCGTGAAAGCGGCGCGTGAGCGTTTTGGCCGTATCGTACAGATGCACGCTAACAAACGTGAAGAGATCAAAGAAGTTCGTGCGGGCGACATCGCTGCAGCTATCGGTCTGAAAGACGTGACCACTGGTGACACCCTGTGTGACCCGGATCACCCGATCATTCTGGAGCGTATGGAATTCCCAGAGCCGGTAATCTCCATCGCGGTTGAACCAAAAACCAAAGCTGACCAGGAAAAAATGGGTCTGGCTCTGGGCCGTCTGGCGAAAGAAGACCCATCATTCCGCGTATGGACTGATGAAGAATCTAACCAGACCATCATCGCTGGTATGGGTGAACTGCACCTGGATATCATCGTTGACCGTATGAAGCGTGAATTCAACGTTGAAGCGAACGTGGGTAAACCTCAGGTTGCTTACCGCGAAGCGATTCGCGCGAAAGTTACCGATGTTGAAGGTAAACACGCTAAGCAGTCTGGTGGTCGCGGTCAGTACGGTCACGTTGTGATCGACATGTACCCACTGGAGCCGGGCTCTAACCCGAAAGGTTACGAGTTCATCAACGACATCAAAGGTGGTGTAATTCCTGGCGAATACATCCCAGCCGTTGATAAAGGTATCCAGGAACAGCTGAAAGCGGGCCCTCTGGCTGGCTATCCGGTTGTTGACATGGGTGTTCGTCTGCACTTCGGTTCTTACCACGACGTTGACTCCTCTGAACTGGCGTTTAAACTGGCTGCGTCTATTGCCTTTAAAGAAGGCTTTAAGAAAGCAAAACCAGTTCTGCTTGAGCCAATCATGAAGGTTGAAGTAGAAACTCCTGAAGAGAACACCGGTGACGTTATCGGTGACTTGAGCCGTCGTCGCGGTATGCTGCGTGGTCAGGAATCTGAAGTAACTGGCGTTAAGATCCACGCTGAAGTTCCGCTGTCTGAAATGTTCGGATATGCAACTCAGCTGCGTTCTCTGACCAAAGGTCGTGCATCATACACCATGGAATTCCTGAAGTATGATGATGCGCCTAACAACGTTGCTCAGGCCGTTATTGAAGCCCGTGGTAAGTAATCCACAGGATTAAAACCTAAGTCCCGTGCTCTCTCCGAAGGGGAGAGCACTATAGTAAGGAATATAGCCGTGTCTAAAGAAAAATTTGAACGTACAAAACCGCACGTTAACGTTGGTACTATCGGCCACGTTGACCATGGTAAAACTACCCTGACTGCTGCAATCACTACCGTTCTGGCTAAAACCTACGGCGGTGCTGCTCGTGCATTCGACCAGATCGATAACGCACCAGAAGAAAAAGCGCGTGGTATCACCATCAACACTTCTCACGTTGAATATGACACCCCGACTCGCCACTACGCACACGTAGACTGCCCAGGCCACGCCGACTATGTTAAAAACATGATCACCGGTGCTGCGCAGATGGACGGCGCGATCCTGGTTGTTGCTGCGACTGACGGCCCAATGCCTCAGACTCGTGAGCACATCCTGCTGGGTCGTCAGGTAGGCGTTCCTTACATCATCGTGTTCCTGAACAAGTGCGACATGGTTGATGACGAAGAGCTGCTGGAACTGGTAGAGATGGAAGTTCGTGAACTGCTGTCTCAGTACGATTTCCCAGGCGACGACACCCCAATCGTTCGTGGTTCCGCGCTGAAAGCGCTGGAAGGCGAAGCAGAGTGGGAAGAGAAAATCATCGAACTGGCTGGCTTCCTGGATTCTTACATCCCAGAACCAGAGCGTGCGATTGACAAGCCATTCCTGCTGCCAATCGAAGACGTATTCTCCATCTCCGGTCGTGGTACCGTTGTTACCGGTCGTGTAGAGCGCGGTATCATCAAAGTTGGTGAAGAAGTTGAAATCGTTGGTATCAAAGAGACTGCGAAGTCTACCTGTAC
>NZ_JBMKIF010000010.1:0-141188 GCF_049238025.1 Enterobacter cloacae complex sp. IR5458 | reverse complement strand
TGCCAGGCATCAATCAAGAAGAACCCCGTACCGTAAGGTGCGGGGTTTTTTGCTTTGGGCGTTATTCCTCTCCTTGAAACTTTCCCGTAGGCCGATAAGGCAAAGCCGCCATCCGGCAAAGCAGATTGCGCGATCTCACCGGAAAGAGAAGCAAGAATATAAAAGAAGGGATTTATAAACGCAGAAAAGCAAAAACCCAGCCATAGGCTGGGTTCTTTAAATAGTGGTGCCCGGACTCGGAATCGAACCAAGGACACGGGGATTTTCAATCCCCTGCTCTACCGACTGAGCTATCCGGGCAACGGAGCGCATTAAACCGCAATCGCGCCTTATCGTCAACATTATTTCGGGGAAAGCTGTTCAATTGCTTAACTTTGCGGCAATCTGGCGGTTTACGCGCCGAAAAGACCAAATTTCGCTGATTCGCTTACGTCAACGCCCCGCCCATACGACACTGAGCAAAGCGAAGAATATCTTCCGCCAGGCGGTGCGCCGTATCCACATCGGCTTGGCTACGATTCACCAGCATGCGGCTCAGACAACCCTCCAGTATCAGCTCCATCTGCTTAGCGACCATTGCCGGGTCATCCACTTCAAGCGTTGTCAGTAGCTCGTGAGTGAAGTCATGCGCCGCACGCTTTTGCTGATCCGCCAGCTGATGTATTGGATGCCCGGGATCGGGATAAAATGTACAGGCGGCAATAAACAGGCAGCCCGGATAACGATTGTTACTGACACATTCAGTCAGGGCGGTGTAGCGAGCCAACAGCTTTTGCTCAGCCGTCAGTTCTTCATTAAGCATCAACTGTCTGCGCCAGATATCCACCTGCTGGCTAAGGTAGCGCAGCGCATCATAAAGCAGGGCCTCTTTATCCGGCCAGAAACGCGTTAACTCATCCAGAGGGTAATCGATACGGTCGGCTACCATCTCAAGCGTGGTGCTGGCGATCCCTTGAATCTCAAGTAATTGCAGGGCTTGTCCCAGTACGTCTTCACGTTGCACGGTTATCTCCTCCGCTATTCCCAACGGTATGTCCCGTCTAAAGTGTTGTTTACGGTTGGCGATTGCGCAAATGCGCGCTGAATGCCGTTGAATCCATAAACCCGGTTACACGCTGTTCTGGCTGCTCTTCTCCTTGTTCATTGAAGAATAAAATGGTTGGCAGCCCGAGTACGTTAAGGTGCTTAAGCAGAGTCTTATCCTGCTCATTGTTGGCCGTGACGTTTGCCTGGAGCAATACCGTCTCTTTCAGGGCGCTTTGTACCTGACGATCGCTAAAGGTGTATTTTTCAAACTCTTTGCAGGCAACACACCAGTCAGCATAGAGATCGAGCATCACCGGTTTACCTTTTGCCTGAGCCAGGGCGCTATTGAGCTCATCGACATTGTTAATGCGGGTGAAGTCCAGATGCGCCTGCGTCTGACCCACCGGCGTGCCAAATGCCCAGTCCTGCAGCGGACGCACGCTGACCAGTGCAGCCGCCAGCAGCAGGATTTGCACAAGGCGCATCCATGGCTTTTTCGCCCCCAGGCTGACGATAAATGCCCAGGAGAAGAATGCGACGCCAAGCATCGCCCACAGACGCCTTCCCCACTCGTCTCCGATGATGCGCTCCAGCAGGAACACCGGTAGCGCCAGAATGACAAAACCAAACGCGGTTTTCACCGTCTCCATCCACGGTCCGCTTTTCGGCAGCAGACGATTACCAAAGACCGTCACAAGAATGAGCGGCAGACCCATCCCCAGCGCATAAAGATACAGCGTTCCGCCACCGAGCCACATATTGCCGCTCTGGGCGATGTACAGCAGGATGGCGCTGAGCGGCGCAGTGGTGCAGGGTGAACAGATTAGCCCGGCAATTGCACCCATTGCGAACACGCCGCCTGCAGATCCTCCCTGCTGACGATTACTCATCAGCGTTAAGCGGGTTTGCAGCGAAGAGGGCAGTTGCAGAGTGAACAGGCCAAACATCGACAGCGCCAAAAGAATAAAGACAACTGACAGACCAATAAGCACGTAAGGATGCTGAAGCGCTGCCTGGAATTGCAATCCAGCGGCGGCGACCACGAGGCCGAGCGCCGTGTAGGTTAATGCCATGCCCTGGACATAAATAAAAGCCAGCAGCAGCGCCCGGGCGGTGGAAAGCCGTTGCTTACCGCCTAGCACAATCCCGGAGATCAGCGGGTACATGGGCAGTACACACGGCGTAAAGGCAATGCCAATACCAATCAGTAGCGCCCAAAACGCTGAGAAGGGAAGATCTGAAGTGGCTTCGCCTTCTCCCTTCACCCTGGCCCTCTCCCCTGAGGGGAGAGGGGAGGCAGCCGCTTTAACTTCAGTAAGCGGAACGACCTTCGTTTCAGGAGGATAGCAGAAGCCCGCGTCGGCACAGCCCTGATACGTCACGGTCAGCGTGGCGCCTTTATCCGCCTGATTCACCGTGACGGGGACGTTTAAGCGCTGACGATAGATTTCACTCTTACCGTAGAACTCGTCCTCGTGCCACTCGCCCGCGGGCATCTGCAATGCGCCGACGTTAGCCTTTGCGGACGTGATGCTGACCTGTTTGCGGTAAAGGTAGTAACCCTCTTTCACCTGCCAGGTCAGATTGAGATCGTGCTGGTTCTGCTGAAAATCGAAAACAAACGCCTGGTCGGCAGGAATAAAGTTTGAACGGCCGGGTGCGTCAAACAACCCGGCAAATACTGATGTGCTGCACAGCAGCAGGATCAGCGTAAGGAAGCGTTGAGCCATGTGAGATAGTCGTTATCGCCATGGAGCACTGGCAGCACCAGCAGCTCTGGAGTTTGGTAAGGATGATGAGACTTGAGGCAGTCGAGGAGCGCCTGCTGGTTCGCCCGGTTGGTTTTAAGCAACATCTGGACTTCGTACTCCTGCTCCAGTTTGCCTTCCCAGTAATAAAGGGAGGTTGCGCCGGGGAGGAGCGTTACGCAGGCTGCCCATTTTTCGGCCAGCACTTTGGCGGCGAGATCCTGGGCAGAGGCTTCATCAGGGGCGGTACACAGTACGACAACGGCATCAGGCGTGTTCACAAGTCGACCTCCTCATCACGAAAGTCTTCACTATATCACGCAAGACGATTGGTCATTAATGAATCGGGCCGCAGTGCGGCCCGATTTTAACTATTTTTACAACGGCTGAAGGTTTACAGCACAATGCCACCGATGATAAAGCCGAGGATGACGCAAAGCGTAATTGCCACCACGCCCGGGATCAGAAACGCGTGGTTAAACACGTATTTACCGATACGGGTAGAGCCAGTGTCATCCATTTCAACCGCTGCCAGCAGGGTTGGGTAGGTTGGCAGAACGAACAGTGCGGAAACGGCTGCGAAAGAGGCAATCGCCGTCAGCGGCGTTACGCCTAACATGAGTGCCGCAGGCATCAGCGCTTTGGTGGTTGCTGCCTGGGAGTAAAGCAGGGTCGCAGCAAAGAACAGCACGACCGCCAGCAGCCACGGGTAGTTGTGCAGCAGGTCGCCGGCTACGGTCTGGATATCGCTTATATGCGCCTTCACGAAAGTATCGCCGAGCCATGCCACACCCAGTACACACACGCAGGCGCTCATACCGGATTTAAAGGTACTGGCGTTCAGCACTTCGCTGGTGTCGATTTTACAGGTGATACTAATCAGCGTCGCGATAGTCAGCATGAACACCACAATCGCTTCGTTACGCGGCAGAACCGGGTTCTGAATCAGCCCCACGGTGTCACTGATGGCGGTTGCGTAGAACATCACTGCGACGATACCAATCAGGAACAGCAGTACGGAGCGCTTTGCGTGCGGCTTCAGTTCGAAGACCTGGCTACCGCGCAGTCTCACTTCACCTTTTGCCAGACGCTCCTGGTAAACCGGATCGTCTTTCAGTTCGGCACCGAGGAAGTTACACAACACGGCAGTAATCATGACCGCAATCAGCGTCACCGGAATACAGATCGCCAGCAGCGTCAGGTAGCTCACGCCCATCGGCTCCAGGATACCGGCGAAGAAGACCACGGCGGCAGAGATCGGCGACGCGGTGATGGCAATCTGAGACGCAACGACGGCAATAGAGAGGGGACGAGACGGGCGAATCCCCTGTTCTTTTGCCACTTCGGTAATCACCGGCAGCGTGGAGAACGCCGTGTGGCCAGTTCCCGCGAGAATGGTCATAAACCAGGTGACCAGCGGGGCAAGGAAGGTAATGTATTTAGGATGGCGGCGCAGCATACGCTCCGCCAGACTCACCAGGTAGTCCATACCGCCTGCCACCTGCATAGCGGCGATAGCGGCAATAACTGCCATGATGATTTCGATAACGTCAAAGGGGATTGCGCCGGGTTTAATCTGAAAGATAAGGGTAAGAACGAGCACCCCGAGACCGCCGGCAAAACCGATGCCGATACCCCCGAGTCTTGCTCCCAAATAAATCGCCAACAAGACGATGACGAGTTCTGCTCCAAACATAAGGACCTGCCTTGCTTATTAACAAGTTGATATTGAATTGTTGTATTTTGGTAACACCTAAAAAGAAAAAAGGCACGTCACAAGTGACGTGCCTTTAAAAGCCTAGCCTGAACGGTTACTGTTCGCTTTCATCGGTATATCGTTTCGCTTTATATGCCGGGTGCATCAGGTTCTGGGCGGAGAAGATATCGTCCAGCTCAGCCTCGGTCAACAGTCCGCGCTCCAGCACCACTTCACGCACGCTCTTACCGGTTTCGGCACAAATCTTACCGACGATGTCACCGTTATGGTGACCGATGAACGGGTTGAGGTAGGTGACGATCCCGATAGAGTTGTAAACGTAGCCTTCACACACTTCTTTATTTGCGGTAATGCCGTTAATGCATTTTTCCAGCAGGTTGTAGCAGGCGTTAGTCAGGATGTGGATAGATTCGAACATCGCCTGGCCAATCACGGGCTCCATTACGTTCAGCTGCAGCTGACCGGCCTCGGAGGCCATCGTCACGGTAGTGTCGTTACCGATGACTTTGAAGCAAACCTGGTTCACCACTTCTGGCACGACCGGGTTCACCTTAGCTGGCATGATGGACGAACCCGCCTGCAGTTCTGGCAGGTTGATTTCGTTCAGGCCAGCGCGCGGGCCGGAAGAGAGCAGGCGCAGGTCATTACAGATTTTGGACAGTTTCACCGCCAGACGTTTCAGTGCGCTGTGTACCATCACGTACGCGCCGCAGTCGGAGGTGGCTTCAATCAGGTCTTCCGCAGGCACGACCGGCAGGTTGGACACTTCAGCCAGCTTCTGAACCGCCAGCTGCTGATAGCCATCCGGGGTGTTCAGACGCGTACCGATGGCGGTTGCGCCCAGGTTCACTTCCAGCAGCAGCTCAGAGGTGCGCAGCAGGTTTTTGGTCTCTTCATTCAGCAGCACGTTAAATGCGTGGAATTCCTGGCCCAGCGTCATTGGCACTGCGTCCTGTAACTGGGTACGACCCATTTTCAGGATATCCTGGAACTCAACCGCTTTACGCTGGAAGCCATCGCCCAGTTGGTTGATGGCGTCCACCAGTTTCACCACGGAGGCATACACCGCGATACGGAAGCCGGTTGGGTAGGCGTCGTTGGTGGACTGGCATTTGTTAACGTGGTCGTTCGGGTTCAGGTACTGGTATTCACCTTTCTGATGACCCATCAGCTCCAGGCCGATGTTTGCCAGTACTTCGTTGGTATTCATGTTGACGGAGGTACCCGCGCCGCCCTGATAGACGTCAACCGGGAACTGGTCCATGCATTTGCCGTTGTTCAGCACTTCATCGCAGGCAGCGATAATCGCATTTGCCGCGCTTTTAGGAATGGTTTGCAGCTCTTTGTTGGCCAGCGCTGCGGCTTTCTTCACCATCACCATGCCACGGACAAACTCAGGGATGTCGCTGATTTTGCTGTTGCTGATGTAGAAGTTTTCAATCGCTCTCAGAGTGTGAACACCATAGTAGGCATCCGCTGGAACTTCCCTGGTACCCAACAAGTCTTCTTCGATACGAATGTTGTTTAACATGTGAACCTTCTTTTCAAGCTGCCGATGGATTGTACTAAACACACAGTATATATGTGGTTTTGAATATTTTCTGACCGACGATTATTCCCTCAATCAGCCAGATGCTCGAGATCATATGCTGATGATAGCGAATTGCCGTAAGCTGGATCACTTATTATCGAGCCGATTCCATGATAATTATTAATCTGTGAAATGTGTCACCGCTTTAATATTTCCAGAAAAAATATCCGTGCAAACCGATTGAATTTTCGCTAACTGCCACCATTTCATACAAACGCGCGTCGCGAACACATTCAGACAGGGGCCTGACGGCACCTGCCCTACAGGAGATGCCAGTGCGCTGGATACCATTTATTGCTTTCTTTCTCTATGTTTACATTGAGATTTCCATTTTTATCCAGGTTGCCCATGTACTGGGCGTCCTGCTGACGCTGGTTCTGGTGATTTTCACCTCCGTCATCGGCATGTCGCTGGTGCGTAACCAGGGTTTCAAAAATTTCCTGATAATGCAGCAGAAGATGGCTGCAGGCGAAAGCCCGGCAGAAGAGATGATCAAAAGCGTGTCGCTGATTATCGCGGGTCTGCTGCTTATTCTGCCTGGCTTCTTTACCGACTTCCTCGGCCTTTTGCTGCTTCTGCCGCCAGTGCAAAAACACCTGACCATGAAGCTGCTGCCGCATCTGCGTTTTAGCCGTATGCCGGGTGGTGGCTTCAGTACGGGCCCGGGCGATACGTTTGAAGGGGAGTATCAGCGTAAGGATGAACAGCACGACCGTTTAGACCACAAAGACGATCGGTGATTTTTATGCCCGGTGGCGCATCGCTCACCGGGCCTGCGGATTTTGCCGCTTCGGTAAAAACAGCCACAGCCCTGCCAGCATGACGATGGCATACACACTCTTCCATCCCACCATTGCCAGCAACAGCAGGCAAAGCACACCCCCGACGACCGCCAGTGCTTTATAACGGCCTTCCAGCAGACGACAGCCCGCCAGCATGCACAGCAGATAGATCATAATGAAAATGCCGTTGGCGTAGACGATCAGGGCATCCAGATTGATTTTCAGTACGTAAATACCCAGCGTACTCAACACGCAGCAGCCCAGCACGGTATTCAGTGCATTCACCGGAAGTTGACGTTTGGACAACTGCGCAAGACGGCTTTCAGGCTTATAAAGCGCCTGCGACCACACCAGACGGGCAAAGCTCTGGATATAAATATTCAGGCTGGCAAAACAGGCGAGATAGCCAATCATACATGCGACCCACAGCGCTTTTACGCCAAAAAGGTGTACCACTATGCCCGGCAGTGACGCGGCAGCCGCTTTATCCGCACCGAATGCGTTGAAGTGCAATACCAGCACGGTGCAGGCCCAGTAAACTGTTCCTGCCAGCAGCAGGCCAATCATTAGCGCGCGCGGAAAATCGCGCTCAGGCTGCTTAAATTCAGAGGCCAGATGGGCGAACGCTTCGAGACCCACAAAACACCAGAACATAACGGCAAGGGCGGCGAAAAGCTGTGAATGGTCAATGTTTGTCGCTGCCGGGAAGGGAATGTCCTTAATTGTGATATCGCCCGCCCACCAGACAGCCGCGACGAGCGCAACAATCAGTACCGCAACCAGCGTCTGCAGGTTTGCACTTGAGCTGGCGCCGCGTGAGCCCACCCACCAGACGATGGCCAGCGTACCTAGTTCAGCCAGCAGGAGCTGCTCGTTATGCCAGCCAAACAGCGCCTGTCCAAAGCCGGTTGCAATATGCAATGCCGCAGGAAGACCCACCGGGATCACCGAGAGAAACAGCCAGCCGGTAACACGCTTCAGTCGCGGGCCAAAAGCCAGCCCGACAAAGTGCGCCACACCGCCTGCGTCAGGGAAGTGCCGCCCGAGGATGGCAAACACAATGGCTATCGGAAACACCAGCACAATCAGCACCGGCCACGCCCACAGGCTGTTATTGCCTGCTACCAGCGCCGCCAGTGCGGGTACGGCAAATACGCCCGTACCTAACAAGGAGGTTGAGAGCAGGCCAACGCCCTGCGCCAGTCCCAACTCCTGTTTAAGTCCACTCATTGACATCGTCCTGCCAATACCAAAAGAGAGGGGATGGTAACACTTTCGCAAAATTTTTTTTCAACTCCCCCTTGAAGGGGGAAAAAGCTATCCCCATCTCTCAGGGCACTAGTCGGAAAACCGCATGCGGGCCGGCGTCATCCATAACTGATAATGACTTTCTCAAAGGAGAGCTATCAATGAGTATTCGTCCGTTACATGATCGTGTGATCGTCAAACGTAAAGAAGTTGAAACCAAGTCTGCTGGCGGCATCGTTCTGACCGGTTCTGCTGCAGCCAAATCAACGCGTGGCGAAATCATCGCTGTCGGTAAGGGCCGCATCCTGGAAAACGGAACTGTGCAGCCGCTGGACGTTAAAGTTGGTGACATCGTAATTTTCAACGATGGCTACGGCGTGAAATCCGAGAAGATCGACAATGAAGAAGTGTTGATCATGTCCGAGAGCGACATTCTGGCAATTGTTGAAGCGTAATTTACGCACGAGAATTTGAGGAAATAAGAACATGGCAGCTAAAGACGTAAAATTCGGTAACGACGCTCGTGTAAAAATGCTCCGCGGCGTAAACGTACTGGCCGATGCAGTTAAAGTGACCCTGGGCCCGAAAGGCCGTAACGTAGTGCTGGATAAATCCTTCGGCGCGCCAACCATCACCAAAGATGGTGTTTCTGTAGCACGTGAAATCGAACTGGAAGACAAGTTCGAAAACATGGGTGCGCAGATGGTGAAAGAAGTTGCCTCTAAAGCGAACGATGCTGCAGGTGACGGTACCACCACCGCGACCGTACTGGCGCAGGCTATCATCACTGAAGGTCTGAAAGCCGTTGCTGCGGGCATGAACCCAATGGATCTGAAACGTGGTATCGACAAAGCTGTCGCTTCCGCTGTTGAAGAGCTGAAAGCGCTGTCCGTACCGTGCTCTGACTCCAAAGCCATTGCTCAGGTAGGTACCATCTCCGCTAACTCCGACGAAACCGTAGGTAAACTGATCGCTGAAGCGATGGACAAAGTCGGTAAAGAAGGCGTTATCACCGTTGAAGACGGTACCGGTCTGGAAGACGAACTGGACGTGGTTGAAGGTATGCAGTTCGACCGCGGCTACCTGTCCCCATACTTCATCAACAAGCCAGAGACTGGCGCTGTTGAGCTGGAAAGCCCGTTCATCCTGCTGGCTGACAAGAAAATCTCCAACATCCGCGAAATGCTGCCAGTGCTGGAAGCCGTTGCGAAAGCAGGCAAACCGCTGGTTATCATCGCTGAAGACGTTGAAGGCGAAGCGCTGGCGACCCTGGTGGTTAACACCATGCGTGGCATCGTGAAAGTGGCTGCGGTTAAAGCACCTGGCTTCGGCGATCGTCGTAAAGCGATGCTGCAGGATATCGCTACCCTGACTGGCGGTACCGTTATCTCTGAAGAGATCGGTATGGAGCTGGAAAAAGCGACCCTGGAAGACCTGGGCCAGGCAAAACGCGTTGTGATCAACAAAGACACCACCACCATCATCGACGGTGTGGGTGAAGAAGCCGCTATTCAGGGCCGTGTTGGTCAGATCCGTAAGCAGATCGAAGAAGCAACCTCTGATTACGACCGTGAAAAACTGCAGGAGCGCGTAGCGAAACTGGCAGGTGGTGTCGCTGTTATCAAAGTCGGTGCTGCGACCGAAGTTGAAATGAAAGAGAAAAAAGCGCGCGTTGACGATGCCCTGCACGCGACCCGTGCTGCGGTAGAAGAAGGCGTGGTTGCTGGTGGTGGCGTTGCGCTGGTGCGTGTTGCCGCTAAACTGGCTGGCCTGACTGCACAGAACGAAGACCAGAACGTGGGTATCAAAGTTGCGCTGCGCGCAATGGAAGCGCCTCTGCGTCAGATCGTTTCTAACGCCGGTGAAGAGCCATCTGTGGTTGCGAACAACGTGAAAGCGGGCGAAGGTAACTACGGTTACAACGCGGCAACTGAAGAATACGGCAACATGATCGACTTCGGTATTCTGGACCCAACTAAAGTTACCCGTTCTGCTCTGCAGTATGCGGCATCTGTAGCTGGCCTGATGATCACTACCGAGTGCATGGTTACTGATATGCCTAAAGGCGACGCGCCTGACTTAGGTGCTGCTGGTATGGGCGGCATGGGTGGTATGGGCGGCATGATGTAATCATGTTGTTCTGAACCTCTCAGAACGAACCCCGGGCAGCGATGCCCGGGGTTTTTTATTGCCTGTCCAGCTGCTACTCAAAGGTGCCTTTCACGCACACAACACCTTCGCGCACCATCTGGCGGCCTTTCGCCCAGACCTCATGGATTTTTAGATCGTCCGTCAACACCAGGAAATCGGCATCGCATCCGGGCGCGATCCGTCCTTTATGCTCCAGCCCGAGAAACTCCGCCACATTACGCGTAAATGGCAGAAGCGCCTCCTCCAGCGGCAGGTGATAGCGGCTGACCAACTGCTGTAGGGTTTCCGGAAGGGATTCGAATCCTGCCACGCCAATACCTACCAGATTGCCATTTGCGTCAAAATTCGGTTGGCTACCGTTACCGTCCGAGCTGAGCGTGAGACGGTTAAACGGCACCTGCGCTTCGCGGGCTGTCGCAATGGCGGTGGCGGCATCAATGGGTTCGCTGATGCTGGTGGTGATATCGATATAACCCCCTTCGCGAGCATAGTTTAGCGCGGCGAGGAAAAGCGCCTCGCCGCGGTTAACGTGGGTGGGCAGCAGCTTCGTGCGGGGAACGTCGGCGCTATTCAGAATGTTAAGGAGCGGCTCCAGCAGCTTCGGGCTGTTGCCGAGGTGAAAAACGGAGATACCCGCTTTGGCACCCAATAGCCCGCCGACGCGTGACTGGGCGGCCATACTGGCGAGCCGATCGTCCGCTGGCGCGGAAGAGCGATGATCGGAAATCGCGCATTTTACACCAATGATTTTGTCGATCAGCGCCACATCTTTTTCAATACTGCCGGTAATCGTCGGAGAAGGCAGTCCGTACGCGCCCGTCAGCATCCACGCGCTGATCCCTTCATGCTCAAGCGCTCGTGTTTTTGCCAGCAGTGATTCAGGGTGTCGGGTGACGCCGTCGGTGCCCAGCAGGCCAACCACGGAGGTGATACCTGCTGCTACCAGCGCAGACAGCCGCACCTCCGGCGTGCGGGTGTGGGGCCCCGCTTCACCGCCGCCACCGATGAGATGCACGTGCTGATCGATAAATCCCGGGCAAATCACCGCTCCAGCGAGATCGGTTTCAGGACACGCCATCCGCGTTGTTGCATGCCCCACTTTTTCGATCGCAACAATTTTTCCCCCAGCGATCAGCAGATCGCAATGTCCCCGATCCTCCGGGGCGTAGAGATGTGCGTTGCGGAAAAGATGGGGTTCCAGCACTGAAAAATCCATTTTTATCTCCTCAGAAGAGTAGCTGCATCAGCCACATTGAGAGCAGGGCGTTAATGACGCAAACCGTAATAATGTGCGGGTAATATTTCGGATTCACGCCTGCGGTACCCAGGCAGCGGCCGGTATTTTGCACCGGATTGCCCATCAAATAGATGGCGGGCAGCAGGATGGTGGCATCGTGACCGTTGAGTGAGCCGGCGGCGACCAGACTGGCGCAGACCCCCACGCCGCCGCCCATACTCATCACCGAGGCCAGAAGGACCGTTGCCGCCGCGCCCGGAAGCCCCCAGAGCGCCATGACGGGCTCGCAAACATTGCCCACGATATCCAGCAGGCCCGTCACCTTCAGCGCCTGAATAATGACAAATGCCATGACCACGTTTGGCAGCAGGCTGGTGGTCGCGATGGTAAAGCCGCGACGGGCACCATCAATAAACATGTCCATGATATTTTTACGCGGCTGGGCGATCATTTTTTTCCTCCTGAATACGATGATCTTCCATACGGGCGATCCACAGTCGCAGGAAGTTAGCGCCAACAAATTTGAATACCAGAATGACGGCCAGCG
The DNA here is from genome assembly GCF_049238025.1 of Enterobacter cloacae complex sp. IR5458. Classification (NCBI taxonomy): domain Bacteria; kingdom Pseudomonadati; phylum Pseudomonadota; class Gammaproteobacteria; order Enterobacterales; family Enterobacteriaceae; genus Enterobacter; species Enterobacter cloacae complex sp. IR5458. The sequence goes on along the minus strand of NZ_JBMKIF010000010.1, from coordinate 129,141 downwards.
GCGCGATCACCGGGACGGTAATAAACGTGAAAAGCGCGGCGCCGGAAGAAAAATAGTTGGTAATAATGGCGCTTCCGCTGGTCTGGAAGGTAGCGAAAATGGCGCGTTCATGGTCGGTAATTGCTCCGTCGTCGGTCAGCTCTTTGGTCATACCTGCCGCCGCATCGGTGTTTTGCAGGTTGGCGATAAGGGCCAGAGAGCAGATCCCCGGCACGCCAAGCAGCGGACGCAAAATAGGCGTCATCAGCTGTTGTGCGGCACGCAGTCCGCCCAGGCCTTCGGTGACGGCAATGATCCCGAGCGATAAAATGACCGAGGGCGCCAGTTCAAGGGCAAATAAAAAACCGTCTTTCGCCCCCGTTCCGCCCGTGCCGCGAAACGTCAGGGCGCCGTTGACCGGTCCAAAGCTACCGTTTAAGACGGTAAAGTCCAGCACGCGCCACCATTCAGTACTTTTGGCGAAAAAACCGGAGAAAAATACGATGGTGAGTACAAACGCCAGATAGCCTACCCATGTCACTTTTTCCTCTCCTGAGGATGATGCACTCATGAAACCCCCTTTTTCATTGCGTACAAAAGTTGTACGTCGCACCACTACATACGATCGAGGGCTAAAACACGATATCCCAAAGGCTATTATCAGAATTCATTTAAGATGTCGGAGGAGTGCCTGGCGGAATCTGGCTCGCAGAAATGCTCGGCAATTTTCTTTTGGTCATCTTTTAGGTATAAGATTTAGACACGGACAACAACTGTCCAGCTTATTGAAAACGAGGAATAACATGCGCGTAAAAGTCTGTGCAGGGATTGTAGGGGCAGCATTGCTGCTGGCGGGTTGTAGCTCCAGCAATGAGCTGTCGGCGGCGGGCCAGGGTGTTCGCTTTGTGGAAGATAAGCCGGGTAGCGAATGCCAGCTGTTAGGCACGGCCACGGGCGAGCAAAGCAACTGGATGTCGGGACAGCATGGTGAAGAGGGCGGCTCTATGCGCGGTGCGGCGAATGCCCTGCGTAACCAGGCCGCGGCGATGGGCGGCAATGTGATTTACGGCGTGAGTAGCCCAACGCAGGGAATGCTCTCCAGCTTCGTGCCAACCGCCAGCCAGATGAGCGGCCAGGTCTACAAGTGCCCGAACTGAGTTAACGCGGTGATGGCGCTGCGCCCGGACCCTGTAGGGCAGGTAAGCGTAGCGCCACCTGCCTTTTAGTGCTGCCGCAGCTGCAAATCCAGCGGCGTCTTACTTGGCTCTCCGCCAATTTCGCGCGCCAGCTTGGGTACCATATAACCTGAAACCAGCGTTAACAGCTCGCGCATAATCTGTCGGGCTTCTTCATCGGTCACCATGAAGTGCGCCGCACCCTGCACGCGGTCCAGCACATGCAGGTAATAGGGCAAGACACCCGCATCAAACAGGGCGTTGCTGAGGTCGGCCAGCACGCGGGCGCTATCATTTACCCCACGCAGCAGCACGCTCTGGTTTAGTAGCGTGACCCCCACTTTACGCAGGCGCGCCATCGCCGCGCGAAATGCATCGTCAATTTCATTCGCGTGGTTAATATGGTTCACCAGCAGCACCTGCAAGCGGGATTGCGCCAGGCGCGACACCAGCCCGTCAGTAATGCGTGCCGGAATGACAATCGGTAAACGGCTGTGAATACGCAGACGTTTGATGTGCGGGATGGCCTCAAGCTGGGTTAATAGCCAGTCCAGCTCATGATCTTTTGCCATCAGCGGGTCACCGCCGGAAAAAATAATCTCATCCAGCTCTGAATGGGCGGCGATATAGTCCAGCGCGACCTGCCAGTTGCGCTTATTTCCCTGGTTTTCGGCGTAAGGGAAGTGCCGACGGAAGCAATAACGGCAATTTACCGCGCAGCCGCCTTTGACCAGCAGCAGGGCGCGGTTGAGATACTTATGCAGTAAACCCGGTACCACACTGTTCTGCTCTTCCAGGGGATCGGTGCTGTACCCTGGTGCAGTAATGAACTCATCCTGCAAGGTAATGATTTGTTTTAAAAGCGGATCGTCAGGATTGCCTTTCTCCATGCGCGCAACAAACGCGCGTGGAACGCGCAGGGCGAAAAGGCGCTTTGCCTCGCGGCCCGCAAGCAACTCTGGATGCTGATCGAGGTCTAAAAGACGCAGCAATTCATCAGGACTGGTGATTACATCGGCAAGTTGCGATAACCAATCTTCTCTGGACGGGGTGTTTAGGGTTACAATATGCGCCATTTTGTGGCTTAGCTACCAGTTAACAAATTTAGAGGGCCTTATGGCAACGTACTATAGCAACGATTTTCGTGCTGGTCTTAAAATCATGATGGACGGCGAACCGTACGCGGTTGAAGCCAGCGAATTCGTTAAACCAGGTAAAGGCCAGGCATTCGCACGCGTTAAGCTGCGCCGCCTGCTGACCGGTACCCGTGTTGAGAAAACTTTCAAGTCTACCGACTCCGCTGAAGGCGCAGATGTTGTGGATATGAACCTGACTTACCTGTACAACGACGGTGAGTTCTGGCACTTCATGAACAACGAAACCTTCGAGCAGCTGTCTGCTGACGCGAAAGCGATTGGCGATAGCGAAAAATGGCTGCTGGATCAGGCTGAGTGCATCGTGACCCTGTGGAACGGTCAGCCTATCGCTGTTACCCCGCCAAACTTTGTTGAGCTGGAAATCGTTGAAACCGATCCAGGTCTGAAAGGTGACACTGCCGGTACTGGCGGTAAACCAGCGACGCTGTCTACCGGTGCTGTGGTTAAAGTGCCACTGTTCGTACAGACTGGCGAAGTGATCAAAGTGGATACCCGCTCCGGCGAATACGTATCACGCGTGAAGTAATAGTCAGGGCGCAGCGCCCGCTGCGCCTGATTTTTGCAGGCAGGGATGATGAAACGTACCGTTAAAATTCTGCTTCTGTTAGCGCTCTCCAGTGCATTGCTTTCCGGCTGTAACACCACGCGCGGCATGGGGGAAGATATCCAGGATCTTGGGCATATCATTTCTCACGCGGCCAGCTAAGCTCGTCTAATTTTCCGAAAAATGCTTCCTTGTCCGTCAATCGGCGGGATCTTGTCTATTCTTAAGTTGCTATACACAAAACAACTTTGGCTATAAAAGGAAGATATTATGGTTAAGAAGACAATTGCAGCGATCTTTTCAGTCCTGGTACTTTCTTCAGTATTAACTGCCTGTAATACCACGCGTGGCGTTGGTCAGGATATTTCTGAAGGTGGTAGTGCAATCTCTGGTGCGGCAACAAAAGCACAGCAGTAATTAATTAACGGTACGGAACCAGAAGGGTTTCGTACCGTCAGTTTTCTGTACCCTGCGGAGATAAAAACGGGGAAAAGCGAGTGTCCATATGCAGCTTCATGCGGATATTTCGCTTGTAGGTATATACCGTTTTCCCATTGATACTCAGGTGAGCGGCAATTTTTTGATTGCTTGCGCCGTCCATCCACATTGTCAGCACTTTCTCCTCCTGGCGGGTCAGCAACGGCGTGGCCACTGTTGGTCTGTGCGTGTCTGAGCCCGAAATTAACGCGTCATTAATAACCGTGGCGAGTTCCTCAAGACGGGCATTTTTCATGAGTGAAGACCAGACCGGGAAGTTCTCCAGCCAGGCCGTCATGTCTCTGTCCTCTCCCGATTGCAACATAATAAAGGGGAGTTTTTCGCTGGCATTCAGTAAGGAAGAGAATTGCTGGAAATGGGGAGTATCCTGCCTGAAACCATGCAGGTCAGCGATAACCAGTGAGGGTTTCCATTGCAGAATGTGCTCTCTGGCGAGGAAAAGATTGTTCAGCCCGGTCACAACGTAATGTCCCGGGAATAAACCGGAATGATTGAGCCATGCTTCAAACCCCGCGCGGGTAAAGTGACAACGGTCAATCAAAAGTATTTTGAACATATTTTATTCGCAGTCGGCTAGTGGTTTGGCTTCCTGCCATCAGAAAGCACATCATCATAGAGAAGTCCGATGAGTAATAAATGCCTGAACTGCGCGCCTTACTGCGGCTATTTCTGGCCTTAAGGGGGTCAGCAGAAAATGATTGAAAAAAAATCGCACGTTAACCAAAATATGAGGCGTTATCTGCCTTGCGGGACGACCCGTAAGCGCTTTCTTCATCGGGGACGGCCCCAACTTATTTAAGTTAAGGAGCCTGAGATGTCCTGGATTATTCTTTTTATTGCCGGCCTGCTCGAAGTGGTATGGGCGATTGGTCTTAAGTACACCCACGGTTTTACCCGCCTGACGCCCAGCGTCATTACCGTTTCTGCGATGATTGTGAGTATTGTTCTGCTCTCATGGGCGATGCGTTCCCTGCCCGTGGGAACAGCCTATGCTGTCTGGACGGGGATTGGTGCCGTGGGGGCTGCAATTACCGGCATTCTGTTGCTGGGTGAGTCAGCGAGCCTGGCGCGTATCGCCAGCCTCGCCCTGATTGTGGCCGGTATCATTGGACTGAAGCTCAGCACCCATTAGTGGGGCTGTTTAACCCAGATGAGTTTCGACACATCAAACCCTTGCCGGGTCGCGACATCCAGCATCTGCTGTTTCATCTCCGACGAAATGGTTGGCGTGCGGGAAAGTATCCACAGATAGTTGCGATCCGGCCCGCAGACCAGTGCGTGACGGTACTCTCTGTCGAGCGCTATCACGTTATAGCCGCCATAGAAGGGGCCAATGAAAGAGACTTTGAGCGCGGCCCGTTGCGGGTCGCCGGTGAAGTATGCTTTCCCGACAGACTGCTGCCACATCTGCCGATCGGGGTTATAGCCCCGGTTGATAACCTGAATACCCCCATCCTCCATCGTGCTGTAATGTGCAGTCACCTTCTCTAAACCCTGTTCGAACCGATGGTCGAGGCGGGCGATTTCATACCATGTTCCGAGAAAGCGTTGGGCGTCAAAAGGCGTGACGACAGTGACACCAGGAGGTGGGGTAGGGGAACTGCAGGCAACCACTAAAAACGCGGCTGTCACCGCGGCGATAACAGGCAGAATGCGCATAGGAGTTTCCTTACTGTTTTTTGTTAAGTGTAGATGACAGCAGGGAAAATGCGGGAATTTTGCAGGCCGGGTGGGCATTAGCACCTCCCGGCAAGGTTTTACTGCAGAGCGCTCAGAATACGGTATGCCGCTTCCACGCGCGCCGGGTTCGGGTAGCTCTTGTTCGCCAGCATAACAATGCCGAGTTCCTTCTCAGGAATAAATGCGACATAGCTGCCGAATCCACCCGTCGAGCCTGTTTTATGTACCCATGATGCTTTTACTGGCGGAGCTGGAGGGTTCACTTCTGCCACCGGTAACGGTGCAAGAGCCACCTTGTTATCGCTGCCCTCCACGACGGTTTTGGCTTCTACCGGCCAGTTGAGCATCTCCCAGCCCAGACCCTGATACATGGCACCCACGCGCCAGTAGCGAGACTGTGCCAGGGCAATACCCTGTTTCAGCGTTGAATCCGGAAGAGCGGCAGGGTTCATGTTGGCCTTCACCCAGCTCGCCATATCCTGGACGTTGGTTTTGACACCATACGCTTCGGCATCCAACATTCCCGGTGAAACGTGGACCGCTTTACCATCACGGTATCCCCAGGCGTAATACGCCTCTTCTTCTTTCGGAACGTTAATCCATGTATGGTCCAGTTTGAGTGGCTTGAAGACCCGCTTCGTCATGGCCTGTTCAAAGCTCATACCGGAGGGTTTAACCGCGAGGGCGCCAAAAAGCCCGATGCTGGCGTTCGCATAAAGACGCGTTGTGCCTGGTTTCCACTGCGGTTGCCAGTGTTGATAGAAGCGCAGCAGGGAGGCGTTATCCGTGACCTCATCCGGCACCTGTAGCGGCAGGCCACCCGCGGTGTAGGTCGCCAGATCCAACATGCGAATACCCTGCCACTGCTTGCCTGTTAGCTCGGGCCAGTACTTTGCCACGGGGTCGCCCAGCGATATTTCTCCGCGCGCAATCGCATCGCCACCTAATACGCCAGTGAAGGTTTTACTTATAGAGCCCAGCTCAAACAGGGTTTGCGGGGTGACAGGTTTGTTCGCCGCAACATCGGCCTTTCCGAAGGTAAAGTAGTGCGGCTGACCCTGATAAATCACCGCTACCGCCATGCCCGGAATGGCTTGCGCTTTCATCAGGGGGGTAACGGTACGTTCCACCACGTCAGACAGCTGTTTCTCTGACATCGGCGCGGCGAGAACAGAGCAGGAGGTGCTGAGCAGCAGGGCACAGCAAAGGGATTTTGTCTTCATCAGTTATCTTCCGTAATAGCGGTTCAAGGGAGTGTCCGGGCCCGTCAGACCTCAGTAGTCTGTTGGATTTGACTGTGGCTGACAAACGGTTAAATTTAGCATTAGCTGTTAATTTTTCTAACGGAAGTAATGATGACCCGCAGCTATCTCCCGCTTAATTCGCTTCGCGCTTTCGAAGCTGCCGCCAGACACCTCAGTTTTACGCATGCCGCGATAGAGCTGAACGTGACTCACTCTGCCATCAGCCAGCACGTTAAAGCGCTGGAGCAGCATCTGAATTGTCAGCTGTTTGTCCGCGTTTCGCGCGGGCTGATGCTGACCACGGAAGGTGAAAACTTGCTGCCGGTGTTGAATGATTCATTCGATCGGATCGCCGGAATGCTGGATCGCTTTGCCAGTCATCGCGCCCAGGAGAAGCTAAAAGTGGGTGTGGTCGGCACCTTTGCTACCGGTGTTTTATTCTCGCAGCTCGCGGACTTTCGTCGCTGCTATCCGCATATCGATCTTCATCTTTCGACCCATAACAACCGCGTCGATCCCGCGGCGGAAGGGCTGGATTATACGATTCGATACGGTGGCGGGGCGTGGCACGGCACTGAAGCACAGTTCCTGTGTTCTGCACCGCTGTCTCCGCTTTGCTCACCCGATATTGCTCTCGGGCTCCAGTCTCCGGCCGACATTCTGAAGTTTACCCTGCTGCGCTCCTACCGACGCGACGAATGGTCGGCGTGGATGCAGGCGGCAGGTGAACATCCCCCGTCACCCACGCATCGGGTGATGGTCTTTGATTCGTCCGTGACCATGCTGGAAGCCGCGCAGGCAGGTGTGGGCATCGCCATAGCACCTGTGGATATGTTTACCCATCTGCTCAATAGCGAGCGTATCGTGCAGCCGTTTGCCACCCGGATAGACCTGGGGAGTTACTGGCTCACGCGATTACAGTCGAGGGCTGAAACCCCCGCAATGCATGAGTTTGCTCAATGGCTGGTGGGAAAAATGCAGAAATAAAAGGCCCGCCGGAGGGCGGGCCAAATGTATCAGATAGTGACCACGGCAATCAGCGTCACCACGGTCAGGATGGTCGCCAGACCGTAGAATACCCATTTACCGCTCGGTACATGGATTTTCAGGTCATGCATCGCATGATGAATACGGTGCAGGCCACACCACAGCGGCAGGACGATCATCAGGAAGATGAATACCCGACCAATAAAGCTGCTCGCAAACGCCAGCACGCGTTCGTAGCTCAGCGCATCGCCCGGGAATAACCCCAGCGGCAGCATAATCCCGACCAGCAGAATGATCACCGGCGCGATGATGGCGCTCCACATGCCGCCTGCGCCAAACAGGCCCCAGAAGACCGGCTCGTCTGAACGTTTTGGATTTGGATTAATCACAGTCGTCTCCTTACCAGAACAGTGCGACAAACAGAATGACCACAGTGACCAGGATCGTCACTCCCCATAGCCCTTTAATCACCGGCTCTGGCCCCATTTTCTCGCCTTTTACGATGATGTTTGCCGCTTTTGGCGCCAGTTCAAACCAGGTTTTGGTATGAAGCAGCGCTGCCGCGAGCACGATCAGGTTCAGAATTACAATGATGGGGTTTTGCAGGAAACCGACAAAGTTCGCCCAGGTTTCCGGCCCGTGCTTGAGGGCAAAAACGCCATACATCAGCTCAAGGCTGAACCAGACCGCCGGTACCGCCGTGCCTTCACGCAGCATGTAGAAGCGATAAAACGGCAGGTTTTTCCACCAGGTGGACGGCACTGGCCGCACATAGGCTTTGCGTTTAGTCGTCATCATGCACTCCTTAGCGTGGTTTCAGGGTAGCGATAAGAAAGTCTTTCGAGCTTTCCACTTTACCCTGCTGAATTGCGGCGGCCGGGTCGACATGCTTCGGACAGACTTCGGAGCAATAACCCACAAAGGTACAGGTCCAGACGCCGTTCTGGCTGTTAAGCTGCGCCATGCGTTCTTTTTTACCGTGGTCGCGGCTGTCTTCGTTATAGCGGTGCGCCAGGGTAATAGCGGCCGGGCCGATGAACTCAGGGTTCAGGCCAAACTGGGGACAAGCGGCGTAGCACAGGCCGCAGTTGATGCAGCCGGAGAACTGATGGTATTTCGCCATCTGCGCTGGCGTCTGGGTATTGGGTCCCTGATCAGGAGTACGCGGGTTGCCAATGATGTACGGCTTAATCGCTTCCAGACTTTCGATAAAGTGCGTCATATCGACCACCAGATCGCGCTCGATTGGGAAATTACCCAATGCTTCAACCTTGATGCCTTTGGTGTAATCGCGCAGGAAGGTTTTGCATGCCAGCTTCGGCACTTTGTTGACCATCATGCCGCAGGAGCCGCAGATTGCCATGCGGCAGGACCAGCGGTAGCTCAGGTCCGGTGCCAGGTTATCTTTGATATAGCCGAGCGCATCCAGCAGGGAGGTTTGCTCGTCATAAGGCACTTCATAGAAAGCGCTGTGGGGGGCGGTATCCACTTCCGGATTGTAGCGCACCACTTCAACTTTCAGTTTTTGCATCTCAGCCATTCGCCTTCTCCTTCTTCTCGGCGGCTTCTGCTTCTGCGCCGTACACGCGTTTAGCCGGCGGCAGCGTGGTGATTTTCACGTCGCTGTAGTCCAGGCGCGTTGTGCCATCCGCATCGCGCCAGGCGAGAGTGTGTTTAAGGAAATTGACGTCGTCACGTTCGGTGCAGCCTTCGTCCAGACGCTGGTGCGCCCCACGCGACTCTTTACGCGCCAGCGCAGAGTGCGCCATACATTCCGCGACGTTCAGGCCGTGGCCCAGCTCAATGGTATAGAGCAGGTCGGTATTGAAGACGCTGGAGGTGTCGGTGATGTGCACGCGCTTGAAGCGCTCCTGCAGCTCCGCCAGCTTGTCGACGGTTTTCTGCATCAGCACAGGGGTACGGTAGATACCGCAGCCTTCTTCCATCGACAGACCCATTTCATCGCGGATCTTCGACCAGTTCTCGTTACCTTCCTGGTTCACCAGGTCTTTCAGGCGTTTTTCAACGTCTGCGACCTGCGCATCCAGCGCGGCACCGTTAGCTTCGCCTGCGGTTGCGGCACGCTCCATTGCGCGTTCGCCCGCCATGCGGCCAAAGACCACCAGCTCTGCCAGCGAGTTAGATCCCAGACGGTTGGCGCCGTGCAGACCCACAGAGGAACATTCGCCCACCGCAAACAGGCCCTGAATACGGGTTTCGCACTGCTGATCGGTTTCGATACCGCCCATGGTGTAGTGTGCAGTTGGGCGAACCGGAATCGGCTCTTTCACCGGGTCGACGCCCACATAGGCTTTCGCCAGCTCACAGATAAACGGCAGACGTTCCAGCAGTTTCTTCTCGCCCAGGTGACGCAGGTCAAGGTAAACCACGTCGCCGCGCGGCGTTGAGATGGTGTTGCCTTTGCGCCACTCGTGCCAGAAGGCCTGAGAAACTTTGTCGCGCGGGCCGAGTTCCATGTATTTGTTCTTCGGCTCGCCAAGCGGCGTTTCCGGACCCATACCGTAATCCTGCAGATAGCGGTAGCCGTTTTTGTTGACCAGAATACCGCCTTCACCGCGGCAGCCTTCCGTCATCAAAATGCCGGACCCTGGCAGACCGGTTGGGTGATACTGCACAAACTCCATATCACGCAGCGGCACGCCGTGGCTGAGCGCCATGCCCATGCCGTCACCGGTAACGATGCCGCCGTTGGTGTTATAGCGGTACACGCGTCCCGCGCCGCCCGTTGCCATCACCACCGCGTTAGCGCGGATCTGAACGAGCGTGCCTTCCATCATGTTCATTGCCACCAGGCCGCGCGCATGCCCGTCATCAACCAGGATATCGAGGACGAAATGTTCATCAAAGCGCTGAATTTGTGGGAACTGAAGGGAGGTCTGGAACAGGGTATGCAACATGTGGAAGCCGGTCTTATCGGCGGCGAACCAGGTGCGTTCAATCTTCATTCCGCCGAAGCGGCGGACGTTGACGCTGCCGTCCGGACGGCGGCTCCACGGACATCCCCACTGCTCAAGCTGGGTCATCTCCGTTGGACAATGGTGGACAAAGTAGTCAACGACATCCTGTTCGCAAAGCCAGTCGCCCCCTGCAACCGTGTCGTGGAAATGGTATTCAAAGCTGTCATGATCCTGCGCAACGGCGGCGGATCCTCCTTCTGCGGCAACCGTGTGGCTGCGCATCGGATAGACTTTTGAAATCAGTGCGATTTTAGCGTTTGGATTAGCCTGCGCTGCAGCAATCGCAGCACGTAATCCAGCCCCGCCAGCGCCAATTACGGCAAGATCGGCTTGAAAAGTTTGCACGACATTCCTCCAGATTTTTGTTATTTCGCAACGCGACAAACTAAAGGTAGTTCACCCGTCCAAAGGGACGATTGCGAAAGCGTTTCCACTGCTCCTTTATGGGTAAAAGAGTATAACCGTGTAGATGCCAGGGAAATTTGACGTGTTCGATTTTTTTGCTGTTCTGTGCGGTGATTTATCATCGTGATTGATGAATTACGTCACGAAATAATCAACCTAAATGAAATGCGCTTTTTTACTGCGCAAAATTTGTCTCTGTCCCTGCTAACGAGTAGACTTCGTGCCCTTGTCTGAAATCGGAGAAAAACTCATGAGCGAAACGGCCACCTGGCAGCCGAGCGCATCCATCCCAAATCTGTTAAAACGCGCTGCAATTATGACGGAGATCCGCCGTTTCTTTGCCGACCGCGGTGTCCTGGAGGTGGAAACCCCGTGCATGAGTCAGGCAACGGTGACGGATATTCATCTGGTCCCGTTTGAAACCCGTTTTGTTGGTCCTGGCCACTCTCAGGGCATGAATCTGTATCTGATGACCAGCCCGGAATACCACATGAAACGCCTGCTGGCGGCGGGGTGTGGTCCGGTGTATCAGCTGTGCCGCAGTTTCCGAAATGAAGAGATGGGTCGTCACCATAACCCGGAATTCACCATGCTGGAGTGGTACCGCCCGCATTATGATATGTACCGCCTGATGAATGAGGTGGACGATCTGTTGCAGCAGGTACTGGAGTGTTCAGAAGCAGAAACGCTCTCTTATCAGCAGGCTTTCCAGCGCCATCTGGAAATCGATCCGCTGTCGGCGGACAAGGCCCAGCTGCGCGAAGTGGCGGCAAAACTGGATCTGAGCAACGTGGCGGATACCGAAGAGGATCGCGACACGCTGCTGCAACTGCTGTTCACTTTTGGCGTTGAACCGCTGATTGGCAAAGATCGCCCGACCTTTGTTTACCATTTCCCGGCAAGCCAGGCGTCACTGGCGCAGATCAGCACCGAAGATCACCGCGTGGCGGAGCGTTTTGAGGTCTATTACAAAGGCATTGAGCTGGCGAACGGTTTCCACGAACTGACCGACGCGCGTGAACAGCAGCAGCGTTTTGAGCAGGATAACCGCAAGCGCGGCGCGCGTGGTCTGCCGCAGCAGCCAATTGATAACAACCTGCTGGAAGCGTTAAAAGCCGGTCTGCCGGACTGCTCAGGCGTAGCGCTGGGTGTTGACCGTCTGGTAATGCTGGCTCTTGGCGCAGAGCAACTGGGCGATGTGATTGCCTTTACGGTCGATCGCGCGTAAAGAATTGCCGGGTGGCGCTATCGCTTACCCGGCCTACGCTTCTGGTGGCAATTATCCTTTCCATTTCGTCATGGCAACATTAAAAACTGCCATTTTCTGTGTACACGGGTCTTTTTCTTAAATTGCCTCGTATAGCCACAATATTTGTCTGGTCATCTGCTACCATCCGCGCAGTTTAATTCCTCTTCGGATGGTTATATGTCCCACTCACTCAAAAAAATGACCCTTACCGGGCTCATACTGATGATTTTTACGTCAGTTTTTGGCTTTGCTAACAGCCCGTCGGCTTTCTATCTGATGGGCTATAGCGCGACGCCGTTTTATATCGTTTCTGCTCTGTTCTTCTTTATCCCGTTTGCGCTAATGATGGCGGAGATGGGCTCGGCTTACCGAAAAGAAGAGGGCGGTATCTATTCGTGGATGAACAACAGTATCGGCCCGCGTTACGCGTTTATCGGGACGTTTATGTGGTTTTCATCCTACGTCGTGTGGATGGTCAGCACGGCGGCCAAAGTCTGGGTGCCATTCTCCACGTTTCTTTTTGGTACGGATAAAACGCAGGTCTGGTCGCTGGCGGGGCTGAGCTCCACGCAGGTCGTCGGTATTCTGGCGGTCTTCTGGATGGTGATGGTCACGCTGGTGGCGTCGAAAGGCATCAACAAAATTGCCCGTATCACCGCGGTTGGTGGTATTTCAGTGATGTGTCTGAACCTGGTGCTGCTGCTGGTGAGTATCGCTATTCTGTGCCTGAACGGCGGGCATTTTGCGCAGGAGGTCAATTTTGTTTCATCCCCTAATCCGGGTTATCAGTCCGGGCTGGCTATGCTCTCCTTTGTGGTGTTTGCCATCTTCGCTTACGGTGGTATTGAAGCGGTAGGCGGGCTGGTCGACAAGACCGAGAACCCGGAAAAGAACTTCGCCAAAGGGATTATTTTTGCCGCTATCGTGATTTCCATCGGCTATTCACTGGCCATTTTCCTCTGGGGCGTCAGCACTAACTGGCAACAGGTGTTGAGCAATAACACCACTAACCTCGGTAACATTACCTATGTGCTAATGAAAAGCCTGGGGATGACCCTGGGGCAGGCGATGAACCTGAGCCCCGAGGCGGCATCGGTAATGGGAGTCTGGTTTGCGCGTATCACCGGCCTGTCGATGTTCCTCGCCTATACTGGCGCATTCTTCACGCTGATCTACTCGCCGCTGAAAGCGATCATTCAGGGTACGCCTAAAGCGCTGTGGCCAGCACGCATGACGCAGTTGAACACCGCAGGAATGCCAGCTAACGCTATGTGGATGCAGTGTCTGCTGGTCTGCATGTTCATCCTGCTGGTGTCTTTTGGTGGCGATACGGCGTCTGCGTTTTACAACAAGCTGACCCTGATGGCGAACGTGTCGATGACGCTGCCCTACCTGTTCCTGACCCTGGCGTTCCCGTTCTTCAAAGCGAAGCAGGATCTTGAGCGTCCGTTTGTGATCTTCAAAACCCGCGCGGCAACGCTGCTGGCGACCACGGTAGTGGTGCTGGTCGTGGCGTTTGCCAACATCTTTACCGTTATACAGCCCGTGGTTGAGGCGAATGACTGGAACAGCGCGTTGTGGATGGTTGGTGGACCGATCTTCTTCTCGCTGCTGGCGATGGGGATTTACGAGAATTACCGTCGACGCTCGCAGGCGTTCATCACGGAAGTGGCGTAGCGCTAAAATACCCCTCCCGAAAGGGAGGGGAGACAGTTACAAACTTCCTGCCGGGCGGGTTCTTGCCGCCGAGGTTAGGGTTTTACCCATCTTTCGTCCGTCCATACTTTCCAGACGCATCTGGAACGGTGGGAACGGCATATCAATACCGTGCTCGCGGAAGCCCGCCAGAATCAGTTGGTGGATCTCGTGGCGAAGCGGCATTCGGTGCCCCATTTCGGCGGCGTAGATACGCAGCTCGAAAATCTGGATCCCCTGTTGTAAATCGACCAGGAACACTTCCGGTGCAGGGTTATCGAGCACCAGCGTGCAGCGTTCGGCAGCGGTATAGAGGATCTGCGTGACTTCTTCACTGTTAGCATCCGACGGTGCCGGCACTGTCAGCACCACACGCGTGACGGAGTCTGACAACGACCAGTTGATAAACTGCTCGGTGATAAACGCCTTGTTAGGCACGATGATCTCTTTACGGTCCCAGTCACTGATTGTGGTGGCGCGAGTGTTGATCTTCGTTACGCTACCGGTCAGATCGCGAATCGTCACCGTATCGCCTATACGAATCGGTTTTTCAAACAGGATGATCAGGCCGGACACAAAGTTGGCGAAAATCTCCTGCATGCCAAAACCCAGGCCAAACGTCAGCGCGGCGACCAGCCACTGCAGTTTAGACCACTCGATACCAATCATTGAGAAACCGACCATCCCACCAAAAAGCAATATCAGGTATTTGGTGATGGTGGTAATCGCATATCCCGTGCCGGGGGTTAAATCCAGATGCTGCAATAGCGCCAGCTCGAGCAGTGCCGGGAAGTTACGCACCAGTTGGGTGGTGATGATCAGCACCAGAATGGCAATCAGCACCGCGCCCAGGGTAATCGGCTCCAGGCTTTCCACGCCCTGCACCGTGGACGTCACATCCCACAGAGAGATGTTCTCCAGGAAGCCAAACGCGGAATGAATTTCCGACCACAGGAAGATTACCGACAGGAGGGCTACCAGCATCAGGATGGAACGCACCAGCCGCAGGGACTGGGTACTGATGGCATCCAGATCCAGTTCGACCTCGTCCGCGTCTATCGTGCCTTCCGTGCTGTTAACATGGTTTGACTCTTCCTCACCTCGCGCACGTTGAGCGAGGATCTCCGCCCGGCGGTGCTTGGCGCGGTCGAAGGCCAGACGACGGCGCTGGATCAGCATTCCGCGGCGGATAACGTGATACACCACCAGAAGCAGGAACCAGATCGCCACAGAGGTTTCCAGCCGCGCCAGTAGCGCCTTCGAGGTAGCCAGATATCCCACTGCTGCGGCCAGCATTGCAATCAGAGGGGCACTGAGCAGCAGGTTCCAGAGCAGTCGGTTAAACATGTTGTCGCCGCTACCGGATTTATCCAGATAGAGCGGTATCCCTGCACGTTTCAGACTGAGCGTGACAATGGCCAGCGCACCGCATATCAGCATAAAGCAGAGGCGGCCCAGCGAGCCTGAGAACTCGCGGTCATCGAGATTATCAAACATGATCAGCGCCATAATCAGCGGCACAATCAGCCCGATGCTCATCAGGTAGTAGCGCATGGCGCGCGCAACGCGGTTACGTGGCCAGCCAAAGTGGGCAATGAAAAGGCCATTTGGCCGCGCGAGGGTGGCGCAGATCATCACGACCCACAGCAGCGGTACCGTGGCGGTCACGCCATCGCCAATGGCAACGGCGAGTGGATAGGGCCAGGCTTCCCGTAGCCCGTACCCGAGCGTCATCCACAGCACCGGCAGCGGAGAGGCGACAAGTATCGACCAAAACACGGTGCGCAGCGTCAGCCAGAAATGGTCCCGAGTGACTTTCCCCACCCGTGCGCTGGAACGCTCCAGGAAACGGGTAAAATGCCTGCGTGAGTAAATGCTGAATCCCACCAGAATCAACGCGCCCAGCAGCGGGAAGATGGTCTCTTTGCTGGTCAGCATCATCACGCTGGCCTGTCCCAGTTGGCTGACGGTGTCCAGCGAAATCAGACGGCGCAAATCCTGCACGATCTCGATCGGCCACGAGAAGGTCATTGGACGCACGTCGGATGTCCAGAAAAGATAACGGTGCGTTGCCTCGTTGACCTCTTTCAGCGCATCTTCCAGCTGGCTGTTGGAAACCTTGAGCTTAGTCAGCTCCAGAATCAGCGTATCGCCGCCCTGCAGCAGGGAGTTCAACAGTTCACGCTGGGTACGCAGCTGAGCTTCCAGAATCCGGTTTTGCTCGCTGGTCAGGGGCTGGCCATCCGCCTGTCGGATTTGGCGAATTTGCGGCTGCTTATTGAGGAGATCCTCAAAATGTAACCGCTGAACGCGTAGCTGGGCCATCTCGGTATCCAGCTGCTGCGGCTTCGGCATTTCCGGCAGACGCGCAACCTGGGCACGCAGCGCCTCGCCCAGCAGGTTTGATGACCCAAGCCACTGGGACTGTTCGCGCAGGGTGTTGAGCGCCTGACGCACCTGCAGGGTTTGATTGGTCGCCTGACGTTGCTGTGAGGCAACCAGATCCATACGCTGCGCCTGCTGATTCAGTGCGGCAGAAAGCTCACGGTTGACCTTAAACTGATCGACGATGTCCGCTGGCAGGTTGGCACTGTTTTCCGCCAGCAGTTCGGTGCTTTCGAGAGCACGTTCGGCCTCGCGCTGGCGCTGGCTATTAAGCTGATTACGCAGGGCCTGAAGATACGCATCCAACTGCTCGCTCTGCTTTTGTGCGAGTTCCGAGCGCATCCGCGACAGCTCCTGGCGGTTATTGGCGGACAGCTGCGCCAGTTCCAGTTCATCTACCAGGGCTTTCAGACGCGCCGATTCCGCCTGCAGGCCAAGATTTTGTGCCTGCGCCTGCGGCGTGTTGCCAGCTTGCGTACCCACGCGGCGCTCAACTTCATTAAGCTGGCGACGGGCGTCGGTTTGCTGCTGCGGGAGCTGGCTGAGGGAGTCGGCAATTTCACGTGCACGCTCTTGCTCCTGCTGAGCCAGACGGCTCTTCTCCAGAAGCTGGCTGCTGACCTGCAGGATTTCCTGATTCAGGGCGTCCGTGGTCATGTTGGCTGGCACATCGCGCGGCTCATCACGCAGATTCGCCAGCTGCGCGCGCAATGTTTGCGAGAGTTTGGGGAAGTTGTCGATAACTTGCTGATATTGCTGGGCGCGCTCAAGAGAGCCTTTCCGCTCTTCAAGCGCGTTCAGTGCGGACTGAAGCGACTCGACGGTCTCTGGCTGAGCGGGTTTGGCCGCTTTTGCCTGCTCCAGTTCCTGAGTTATCTGTTTGGCGTCGGGGGCTGTCGCTGCGTACGCCCCCATGCTGAGGCACCAGGCCATCAGTAGAACGATAATCGGGCGCACGTCAGCGATCCTTCTGTTGTTAGCCTTCGTCTTTTTTGTCGTCAACCAGCGGGCTGGCGTCATGCTCGGCGTTGATCTCTTCTTGTGACAGCGGAGCAGGTTCTGCATCGGGTGTCACAAAAGTTTCGGTGGAGACTGCCAGCGGCTGGCCAAGTTTGGTCACCGACAGGCTTTCAAGCTGTTCAGCTAGCTTCACTTTGCCCGGCGCAAACAGGTTGATAACGGTAGAGCCCAGCTTGAAGCGCCCCATCTCCTGACCTTTCAGCAGGGCGACAGAGCCTTCCGCTTCACCAGCAGGCCACGTCCAGCGTTTGATGATACCTTCACGCGGAGGCGTGATGGTGCCAGCCCAGACGGTTTCAATACTGCCGACAATGGTCGCGCCCACCAGAATTTGCGCCATCGGGCCAAATTCAGTATCGAACAGGCAGATGACGCGTTCGTTACGGGCAAACAGGTTCGGTACGTTCTGCGCGGTCAGGTGGTTCACGGAGAAGAGATCGCCCGGAACGTAGATCATCTCACGCAGGATACCGTTACACGGCATGTGTACGCGGTGATAGTCGCGCGGCGACAGGTAGGTGGTCGCAAACGTACCGTTACGGAACAGGTCCGCCATCAGGTAGTTACCCGCCAGCAGCGCTTCCAGGCTGTAGTTATGGCCTTTCGCCTGCAGGATTTTGTCGTCTTCGATATTACCCAGCTGGCTGATCACGCCGTCAGCGGGCA
Source organism: Enterobacter cloacae complex sp. IR5458 (assembly GCF_049238025.1). Classification (NCBI taxonomy): domain Bacteria; kingdom Pseudomonadati; phylum Pseudomonadota; class Gammaproteobacteria; order Enterobacterales; family Enterobacteriaceae; genus Enterobacter; species Enterobacter cloacae complex sp. IR5458. Next base: position 111,479 of record NZ_JBMKIF010000010.1, on the reverse strand, counting down.
TCACCAGTACGTTAGGGTCGGTGTTCAGCGGACGCACTTCATCGCGCAGCGGGCGTACAAAAAACTCGTTGAAGGTACGGTAGCTGGCGGTGTCTGGCTTCTGTGCCTCTTTCATGTCGACCTTGTAATACTTCACAAAAAGGTCGATGACCAGTTTGGTCAGCCAGCCCGCGCGTTTGCTTGCGCCCCAGCCCGCCAGGCGAGTGAGCCACAGTTTTGGCAGAATGTATTGAAGCGAAAGTTTAAATGCGTTTAACAAGGTAGCCTCCAGGCCATTGTTTTGTCGTTCCTGATCCGGCGGTAAGCCGCCGGAACCTGAAAAAAGGGGACGATTTTAGCGATGCTTAGCTTAGTTGTCAGTTGTCAGAATCAGAAAAGTTTTTACGCGTTTTTACCTGATCCATGCTCTCAAGAATGCGGTGGTAATTCTCGAAGCGGGTCTCCGCAATCTCACCTTTTTCGACCGCTTCACGGATAGCGCAACCTGGGTCGTTATCGTGTTTACAGTCGCGGTACTTGCAAGCGCCTAAATAATCATGGAATTCGACAAATCCGTTGAAGATTTGTTCCGGTTCAAGATGCCACAAACCGAACTCGCGCACGCCCGGGGAGTCGATGACATCGCCCCCGTGCGGGAAGTGATACAGGCGTGATGCGGTGGTGGTGTGCTGGCCAAGACCCGAGACATCAGACACATCATTGGTAAGGATCGCCTGCTGGAGGCCAAGCAAATTGTTCAGCAGACTCGATTTGCCCACGCCGGACTGGCCCGCAAAGATGCTGATGCGATCGGTGAGCGCCTCTTCCAGCGGTTTCAGACCATCTTTGGTATGGCTTGAGACCATCAGGACGCGATAGCCAATATTGCGATAGATATCCATCTGCTCATTGACGAAGGCCATCCCGTCGTCGTCCAGCAGATCGATTTTGTTTAATACAATGATCGGCTCAACCTGCAGCGTTTCGCAGGCGACAAGGTAACGGTCGATAATATTGAGCGAAAGCTCAGGTAAAATCGCCGAAACAATCACGATCTGGTTAATGTTGGCGGCAATCGGCTTCACGCCATCGTAGAAATCCGGGCGGGTGAGCACCGACGTGCGTTCATGCACGGCTTCAACGATACCTTTAACCGTGACCCCTTCAGCCGCCTCTTTACCCGGACGCCAGACCACGCGATCGCCGGTAACCAGTGAACGGATGGTGCGACGGATATTGCAGCGGTGAATATCCCCGTCGGCGGATTCCACATCGGCATGCATACCGAAACGGCTGATGACGACGCCTTCTGTCGCTTCACCAAACAGGTTATCGTCATAATCCGGCTTCTCCGAAGTGGTTTTAAGACGGCGCTGGTGGTTGGCGTTTACGCGGCGCTGCTGCCCTTTGGAGAGTTTATTTTTACTCAATCGCGCTGGCTCCTGGTCGCCCGTAAGGGGCAAAACCTCTATGATACACTCTAATTAATACTAGTTAACCTGCTACTGCCGGTTATGCGAGAAGGGTGGAAAATAACATGAGCGCGGATGAAAACAACCTGATTTGGATCGATCTCGAAATGACCGGGCTGGATCCCGAGCGCGATCGCATTATTGAGATTGCAACTCTGGTGACGGACGCCAACCTGAATATTCTGGCCGAAGGGCCGACGATTGCCGTGCATCAGTCCGACGATCAGCTGGCTTTGATGGATGAATGGAACGTGCGCACCCACACCGGCAGCGGCCTGGTGGATCGCGTGAAGGCCAGCACGTTGGGCGATCGCGAGGCAGAACTGGCGACGCTTGAGTTCCTGAAACAATGGGTTCCGGCAGGTAAATCGCCTATCTGTGGGAATAGCATTGGCCAGGATCGCCGCTTCCTGTTTAAGTACATGCCGGAGCTGGAGTCTTACTTCCACTACCGCTATCTGGATGTCAGTACCCTGAAAGAGCTGGCGCGCCGCTGGAAACCTGAAATCCTTGATGGCTTTAAAAAGCAGGGGACGCACCAGGCGATGGACGATATCCGTGAGTCTGTGGCAGAGCTTGCGTACTACCGCGAAAACTTTATTAACCTGTGATTTTGAGATCCGGCGCCTTGCGTGGCCGGGTTTTTGTCGTTAAATTGTTCAGCTTGCCGATTTAATAAGCATTTGAACTGAATTTCGAAAAAATCGCTTTAAGGGGGGTTGCAGCTAAAAGGATTTCTCGTATAATGCGCCTCCCGTAACGACAGAGAATTACACGTTACGACAGCAACAAAAGCAGTACAGATTTGCGGGAATAGCTCAGTTGGTAGAGCACGACCTTGCCAAGGTCGGGGTCGCGAGTTCGAGTCTCGTTTCCCGCTCCAAAATTTGAAAAGTGCTTTCACAGCACAGACTGCCCAAGCGGGAATAGCTCAGTTGGTAGAGCACGACCTTGCCAAGGTCGGGGTCGCGAGTTCGAGTCTCGTTTCCCGCTCCAAAATTTGAAAGTGCTCTCAGAGCACGGACCACCCAAGCGGGAATAGCTCAGTTGGTAGAGCACGACCTTGCCAAGGTCGGGGTCGCGAGTTCGAGTCTCGTTTCCCGCTCCAAAATTTGAAAGTGCTCTCAGAGCACGGACCACCCAAGCGGGAATAGCTCAGTTGGTAGAGCACGACCTTGCCAAGGTCGGGGTCGCGAGTTCGAGTCTCGTTTCCCGCTCCAAATTCTTCTTCATATCTAAATTATCCACAGCGAAAAGATTCGTTGGGGACGTTTTCTATTTCTTCTGAAATACTCTTGTGAACAGAGTTATCCACAGATTTCGTCTTTAATCCTGACTGTGCAGAAAGTTAGCAGGGTGAATAATATCCTTTCAAGTGATTGTATAAATTGAAGAAAATTTGATTTCAAAATGTTATTGAGATCACTTGACCTCTTCTCAAGCCCAGATGGCGCTTGAGTTTTTATTTTTATACACAGGCTGTGAATAGTTCACGCATCCCGCGTAAGTCCTTTTTCGATGACCCTGACCAGCCGCTGTTTTTTCGGAAGCTGCACCTCAACCACACAGGTATTACGCTTCTCAATCTGCTGCGCAATCGCCCATTCTATGTGTTCATCAAGAAGTGGGTGCTCACCTCTACGGCTTTCAAGAGCCTGAATGTTCGCTTCATCCCACGGGGCATTACCCAGCGCGACGGCGACATTACGCAGCCAGCGCAGATGACCGATACGACGAATGGCCGAGCCTTCCGTCACTTTCAGGAACCAGGGTTCGCTCCAGGCGAAAAGTTCGATGAGTTGTGGCGCATGCAGCGCCTTACGCGGGCTGAAATCCTCTTCATCCGTAAGCTGCGAATAACGGTTCCACGGGCAGATCAGCTGGCAGTCATCGCAGCCGTAGATGCGGTTGCCGATAAGTGGTCGAAACTCCTCCGGAATGGCCCCTTCCAGTTCGATAGTGAGATAGGAGATGCAGCGACGGGCATCAACGGTATAAGGCTCAACGATAGCCCCCGTCGGGCAGATGGTCATGCAGGCCACGCAGCGGCCACAGCCTTCCTCCACCGGGCCGTCTATCGGTAACGGTAAATCAATCAGCAATTCGCCAAGGAAGAAGAACGATCCGGCGTCACGGCTAAGGATAAGTGAGTGCTTACCTGTCCAGCCAAGCCCGGCTTTTTCAGCGATCGGGCGCTCAAGAATAGGCGCGGAATCAACAAAGGGTCTAAAATTCAGCGAAACACAGTGCTGCTGAATAGTTTCCCCGAGTTTTTTTAAACGGTTACGCAGAAGCTTATGGTAATCACGCCCCAGGGCGTACCGGCTAACGTAACCCAGAGAGGGATTTTTTAGCGTGCGCGCAAAAGCCGCGTTGGCAGGCAGATAGTTCATGCGCACGCTGATGACGCGCAAGGTACCCGGTAAAAGCTCGTGTGGGCGGGCACGCATCATGCCGTGACGCGCCATCCACTCCATTTCGCCGTGGTATTGTTTGTCCAGCCAGGCCTGCAGTTTTGGCTCGCTGGCGGAGAGGTCGGTGTCGGTAATACCCACCTTCTGGAAGCCAAGTTCAGCACCCCACTGTTTTATTTTTTGCGCTAACTCATTGAGATCGAGGGGCTGTGACATGACGGACCATACAGTGAAGAAAAACCCCGCAAGTATACCACATTCCATCTGGCATGCGGATGACCTCCGGCGCGCCGAAAAAGAGGCTGCAGACAGCCTCGGGATCACCCTTTATGAACTGATGCAGCGTGCGGGAGAGGCAGCATTTACCGTTGCCCGCAGCGCCTGGCCGCAATCCAGCCACTGGCTGATTTTGTGCGGACACGGCAATAACGGCGGGGACGGCTACGTCGTTGCCCGTCTTGCGGTAGCTGCCGGTATTCGCGTTACGCTGCTGGCGCTGGAAAGTGATAAGCCCCTGCCGGAAGAGGCCAGCGCAGCACGGGAGGCATGGCTGAATGCCGGCGGTGTGATTCATGCGCCTGATATTGTCTGGCCGGAGGATGTCGATCTGATTATTGATGGTCTGCTGGGTACCGGGCTGCGCAGTGCTCCCCGCGAGAATATTGCCGCGCTGATTGAACACGCCAACAGACATTGCGCCCCGGTAGTGGCGCTGGATATCCCTTCAGGCCTGAACGCGCAAACCGGCGCGACGCCTGGCGCCGTCATCCAGGCTGCGCACACCGTGACCTTCATTGCTTTGAAGCCGGGTCTGTTAACCGGTAAAGCACGGGATGTGGTCGGCGTATTACACCATAACGCGCTCGGGCTGGAGGGCTGGCTAGCCGGGCAGGAAATGCGCATCGCCCGTTTTGATGCATCGCTGCTGACTGAGTGGTTTCCGCCGCGCCGTCCGACATCCCATAAGGGCGACCACGGCAGGCTGGTGATTATTGGTGGCGATCGCGGTACGGCAGGGGCGATTCGCATGACCGGCGAGGCAGCATTACGCAGCGGTGCTGGTTTAGTGCGAATTCTCACTCGTATTGAGAACATTGCACCGCTAATCACAGCCCGACCGGAGCTGATGGTGCATGAGCTTACGCCCCAGACGCTTGAGGAAAGCCTCGAATGGGCGGATGTCGTGGTCATTGGCCCAGGGCTTGGGCAACAGGGATGGGGTAAACAGGCCCTGCAAAAAGTCGAGAATTTTCGTAAACCGATGCTGTGGGATGCCGACGCGCTTAACCTTCTGGCAATAAACCCGGATAAGCGTCACAATCGCATCCTGACGCCACACCCCGGCGAAGCCGCGCGCCTGCTTAACTGCAGCGTCGCAGAAATTGAAAGCGATCGCTTACTTTCTGCTCAGCGTCTGGTAAAACGTTACGGAGGTGTTGCCGTTTTGAAAGGGGCAGGAACCGTCGTTGCCAGTGACGAGGCGCTGGGCATTATTGATGCCGGAAATGCGGGCATGGCGAGCGGCGGTATGGGCGACGTGCTTTCCGGTATCATCGGCGCATTGCTTGGACAGAAACTTCCCCTTTATGATGCAGCCTGTGCGGGCTGCGTAGCCCACGGTGTCGCGGCAGATAAACTGGCGGCGCGATATGGGACACGCGGTATGCTGGCCACCGATCTTTTTTGCACGCTACGGCGTGTTGTTAACCCGGATGTGATTGACGTAGAAAATGACTAATCGAGCGATTCCTTTACCTGATGAACAAGCCACTTTAGATCTCGGCAAGCGCGTGGCGCAGGCCTCTCAGGGGGCAACCGTCATTTATCTGTATGGTGATTTGGGGGCGGGTAAAACCACTTTCAGCCGGGGTTTTTTGCAGGCGTTAGGGCATAACGGGAATGTGAAAAGCCCAACCTACACGCTCGTCGAGCCGTACACCCTCGACAATCTCATGGTGTACCACTTTGATTTATATCGCCTTGCGGATCCTGAGGAGCTGGAATTTATGGGGATCCGTGATTATTTTGCCAATGATGCCATCTGCCTGGTGGAGTGGCCGCAACAAGGTGCGGGTGTGTTACCTGACCCGGATGTCGAAATTCACATAGATTACCAGGCACAAGGGCGTGAGGCTCGCATCAGTGCGGTTTCCTCATCAGGGTGTTCCTTACTGGCGCGTCTCGCCGGTTAAGCGTAGGGATGACGGGATGAAAAATCGCGTTAAAGGTTGGCTGTTGGCTGCTTCGGTGCTGCTGTGCGCGCAGGCCGGGGCGGCAAGCCTTTCGGATATTCAGGTGTCGAACGGCGAAAGCCAGGCCCGGATCACGTTTAGCTTTATGGGTGACCCTGAATACGCTTTTTCACAACCAGACAGCCACAGCGTGGCGCTGGATATCAAACAGACCGGGGTGATTCAGGGGCTCCCGCTTCGGTTCAGCGGTAACAACCTGGTGAAAAGTATCCGCTCGGGTAACCCGCAGGACAGCCAGTCATTGCGCCTGGTGGTGGATCTCACCGAAAAGGGCAAAACGAAAGCGGTTAAGCAGCAAAACGGCGCGAACTATACGGTAGTTTTTACCATCAATGCCGACGTTCCGCCGCCGCCTCCGCCGCCACCGGTTGTCGCGAAACGCGTGGAGGAGCCTGTGTATACTCCGCGTCCATCGGAACCCGCGCGTAATCCGTTTAAATCGCAGAACGATCGCATTACCGCAGCAACCAGCAGCAATACGGTAACGCGTCCGGCGGCCAGTGCGCGCCGCGCGGTCAGCGGTGATAAAGTGATTATCGCCATTGATGCCGGACACGGTGGTCAGGATCCGGGTGCGATTGGCCCGGGCGGCACGCGGGAGAAAAACGTCACAATTGCTATTGCCCGCAAGCTGCGCGCGCTGCTGAATGACGATCCTATGTTTAAAGGCGTGTTGACCCGCGACGGCGACTATTTTATTTCCGTTATGGGGCGCTCGGACGTGGCGCGCAAGCAAAATGCCAATTTCCTGGTCTCTATTCATGCGGATGCTGCGCCAAACCGCAGTGCCACGGGCGCGTCTGTGTGGGTGCTGTCAAACCGCCGGGCAAACAGCGAGATGGCAAACTGGCTGGAAGAGCATGAGAAACAGTCAGAACTGCTGGGCGGTGCGGGTGATGTGCTGGCAAACAGTCAGTCAGACCCGTACCTCAGCCAGGCGGTACTGGATTTACAGTTCGGTCATTCCCAGCGCGTCGGGTATGATGTCGCCACTAACGTGTTGAATCAGCTGCAGGGCATCGGGGCATTGCACAAGCGTCGCCCGGAACATGCGAGCCTGGGCGTGCTGCGTTCGCCGGATATTCCGTCAATTCTGGTGGAGACCGGCTTTATCAGCAACAACGCCGAAGAGCGCCTGCTGGGAAGCGACAGCTATCAGCAGCAAATTGCCGAAGCGATTTATAACGGTCTGCGTAAATACTTTGACGCGCACCCGCTGCAGTCCGCGCCGTCGGGCGGAGCAGGCCAGGTGGCCAACGCTTCACTGCCGGGTGGGATGACCGCGACCAACTAAGGAGACATCATGCCGATTCAGGTTCTACCGCCGCAGCTTGCGAACCAAATCGCCGCCGGTGAGGTGGTGGAACGTCCTGCATCGGTGGTGAAGGAACTGGTGGAAAACAGCCTCGATGCGGGAGCTACCCGCATTGATATTGATATCGAACGCGGCGGGGCGAAACTTATCCGCATTCGCGATAACGGCTGTGGGATAAAAAAAGACGAGCTGGCGCTGGCGCTGGCGCGTCATGCCACCAGTAAAATTGCCTCTCTGGACGATCTTGAAGCGATAATCAGCCTCGGCTTTCGCGGCGAGGCGCTCGCCAGTATTAGCTCGGTTTCCCGCCTGACGTTGACCTCTCGTACCGCTGAACAGCAGGAAGCCTGGCAGGCTTACGCCGAAGGGCGCGACATGGATGTGACGGTTAAACCCGCGGCGCATCCTGTCGGTACCACGCTGGAAGTGCTGGATCTGTTCTACAACACCCCCGCCCGACGCAAGTTTATGCGTACCGAAAAAACCGAATTCGGCCATATCGACGAGATCATTCGTCGTATCGCGCTGGCGCGTTTTGACGTCACCATTAATCTCAGCCATAACGGCAAGGTGATGCGCCAGTATCGCGCGGTGGCGGAGGGCGGGCAGAAAGAGCGCCGTTTAGGGGCTATCTGCGGAACGCCATTTCTGGAACAGGCGCTGGCGATAGAGTGGCAGCATGGCGATCTCGCTTTACGTGGCTGGGTGGCCGACCCGAACGCCAGCAGTGCGGCTTTCTCTGAAATTCAGTATTGCTACGTGAATGGCCGCATGATGCGCGACCGCCTCATTAACCACGCCATTCGTCAGGCCTGTGAAGACAAGCTTGGGGCCGATCAGCAACCGGCTTTTGTGCTTTATCTGGAGATCGACCCGCATCAGGTCGATGTTAACGTCCACCCCGCCAAGCATGAGGTGCGCTTCCATCAGTCGCGTCTGGTGCATGATTTTATCTATCAGGGCGTGCTGAGCGTATTGCAACAGCAGGTTGAGCCTGCATTGCCGCTGGAAAAAGACGATTCCTCACCGCGTCCCATCCCGGAAAACCGTGTCGCTGCGGGCCGCAACCATTTTGCGCAGCCCGCTGTCGCGCGAGAGCCAGAAACGCCTCGATTCTCAACCGGTGCAAGCACGACGCGTCCGACGGGAGCAAACTATCCGAACGCTCAACCCGGCTATCAAAAGCAGCAGGGGGCGTTGTACCGTAAGTTGCTGGAAACGCCTGCTGTTGAGCGCAAAGATCACGTTGCAGTGGCGACACCGTCCCTTGAAGGGCACAGCCAGAGTTTCGGGCGAGTGCTGACGATTATCGCACCGGATATGGCATTGCTAGAACGCGACGGCAAATTGCAGCTTCTGGCTTTACCGGTTGCCGAACGCTGGCTCAAACAGGCGCAACTGACGCCTGGGGAAAATGCGGCCTGTGCGCAGCCGTTATTGATCCCGGTTCGTCTGAAAATATCCGCTGAAGAAACACGGGTATTGCAGCGTACAGAGGCCCTACTGGCGCAAATGGGCATTGAAATGGTGCTCGAACCACAACATGTGACAATTCGCGCAGTGCCTTTACCCTTACGCCAACAAAATTTACAAAACTTGATTCCTGAACTGATAGGCTACCTGGCGCAGCAAACATCGTTTGAGGCCGCCAACACCGCGCAGTGGATCGCTCGCCATCTGGCCAGCGAACATACACCGTGGAGTATGGCGCAGGCGATTACCGTGCTGGCGGAGGTCGAACGCCTCTGTCCACAGCTGGTGAAAGCGCCGCCGGGTGGGTTATTACAACCTGTTGATTTGAAAACGGCGATGACCGCCCTGAAACATGACTGACGTAAGTAAGGCGAGCCTGCCAAAGGCAATTTTTTTAATGGGCCCAACGGCCTCCGGCAAAACGGCGTTAGCCATTGAGTTACGCAAAGTTTTGCCTGTAGAGTTGATTAGCGTTGATTCCGCCCTCATCTATCGGGGGATGGACATTGGTACGGCGAAGCCTGGCGCAGAAGAACTGCGTGCGGCACCGCACCGTTTGCTGGATATTCTCGACCCGGCAGAGGCTTACTCCGCAGCGGATTTCCGCCGGGATGCCTTAGCCGAGATGGCCGAGATCACGGCGGTGGGACGTATACCGCTGTTGGTTGGCGGCACCATGCTCTACTTTAAGGCGCTGCTGGAAGGATTATCACCTTTACCTTCCGCAGATCCTGACGTGAGAGCAAAGATTGAGCAACAGGCGGCAGAGCAGGGATGGGACGTGTTGCATAAGCAACTGGCAGAGATTGACCCGGTTGCGGCAGCGCGAATCCATCCAAATGATCCGCAAAGGCTTTCCCGGGCACTGGAAGTTTTTTTCATTTCGGGTAAAACTTTAACGGAACTGACGCAAACGTCAGGAGACGCTCTGCCGTATCAGGTGCATCAGTTCGCCATCGCCCCGGCGAGCCGTGAACTGCTCCATCAACGAATTGAGCAGCGTTTTCATCAGATGTTAGCTTCAGATTTTGAAGCAGAAGTGCGGGCGCTATTTGCCCGTGGAGATTTGCATACGGATATGCCTTCCGTTCGTTGTGTGGGATACCGCCAGATGTGGTCGTATCTTGAAGGTGAGATTTCATACGATGAAATGGTTTATCGAGGTGTTTGCGCCACGAGACAGTTAGCGAAGCGCCAGATCACCTGGTTGCGCGGTTGGGAGGGAGTTCACTGGTTAGACAGTGAAAAACCGCAACAGGCGTTAAACGAGGTGATTGAGGTTGTTGGTGATATCGCCCACTGAATGTGTACAATTGAGACGTATCGTGCGCAATTTTTCAGAATCGCAAGGTTCTAAGTACAAAACAAGCATATAAGGAAAAGATAGAATGGCTAAGGGGCAATCTTTACAAGATCCGTTCCTGAACGCATTGCGTCGGGAACGTGTTCCAGTTTCTATTTATTTGGTGAATGGTATTAAGCTGCAAGGTCAGATTGAGTCTTTCGATCAGTTTGTGATCCTGTTGAAAAACACGGTCAGTCAGATGGTCTACAAGCACGCTATCTCTACTGTTGTTCCGTCCCGTCCAGTCTCTCATCACAGCAATAACGCTGGCGGCGGCACTGGCAGTAACTACCATCATGGCAGCAACGCGCAGGGTTCTTCAACGCCAGCGCAGGACAGCGACGAAACCGAATAAGGTTTCAGCTGTTATCCACACGGGGAGCCAGGGATCCTGCGTTCCCCGCTGATCTTTTTAGAGAGGTTTACGCTTGTTTGACCGTTATGATGCCGGTGAGCAGGCGGTGCTGGTACACATCTATTTTTCGCAAGACAAAGATATGGAAGATCTCCAGGAGTTTGAATCTCTGGTCTCTTCCGCCGGTGTCGAAGCAATGCAGGTGATTACCGGTAGCCGTAAAGCGCCGCACCCAAAGTATTTTGTTGGTGAAGGTAAAGCAGTAGAAATTGCGGATGCCGTAAAAGCAACCGGCGCGTCAGTCGTGTTGTTTGATCATGCGCTGTCTCCAGCCCAGGAGCGCAACCTGGAAGCTCTCTGCGAATGCCGTGTGATCGACCGCACGGGATTGATTTTAGACATTTTTGCTCAGCGTGCACGTACCCATGAAGGGAAATTGCAGGTTGAGCTTGCACAGCTGCGCCATCTGGCGACGCGTCTGGTGCGTGGCTGGACCCACCTTGAAAGACAAAAAGGCGGGATCGGTTTGCGCGGTCCGGGTGAAACCCAGCTCGAAACCGACCGTCGTTTACTGCGTGGCCGTATTACCCAGATCCTCTCGCGTCTGGAACGTGTAGAGAAACAGCGTGAACAGGGGCGTCGGGCGCGAACCAAAGCTGACATCCCGACCGTGTCGCTGGTGGGTTATACCAACGCCGGTAAATCCACCCTGTTTAACCAGATAACCGAGGCCCAGGTTTATGCCGCAGACCAGCTGTTTGCGACCCTGGACCCTACGCTGCGTCGTATTGACGTAGCAGACGTGGGTGAAACGGTGCTGGCGGATACCGTAGGGTTTATCCGCCATTTGCCACACGATCTGGTGGCGGCGTTTAAAGCGACGTTGCAGGAGACGCGACAGGCGACCCTGCTGCTGCACGTGATTGATGCGGCTGACGTACGCGTGCAGGAGAACATCGACGCGGTGAACGTGGTGCTGGAAGAGATTGATGCCCACGAAATTCCCACGCTGTTGGTGATGAACAAGATCGATATGCTGGAGGATTTCGAACCGCGTATCGACCGAGATGAAGAGAACAAACCGATTCGGGTCTGGCTTTCTGCTCAGGCCGGTATTGGTGTGCCACTGCTTTTCCAGGCTTTGACAGAACGTCTTTCCGGTGAGGTAGCGCAGCACACGCTGCGCCTGCCGCCACAGGAAGGCAGGCTGCGCAGCCGGTTTTATCAGCTTCAGGCGATAGAAAAAGAGTGGATGGAGGATGACGGCAGCGTGGGGATGCAGGTGCGTATGCCGATCGTTGACTGGCGTCGCCTCTGTAAACAAGAACCTGCGCTGGCGGACTATATCGTCTGATCAGAAAGGGGAAGCCTGAAAAATTCGCCCTTGCATAACAAATATGGAGCATATACATGGCGTGGAATCAGCCCGGTAATAACGGACAAGACCGCGACCCGTGGGGAAGCAGCAATAATCAAGGCGGCAACTCTGGGGGAAATGGCAACAAAGGTGGTCGCGAGCAGGGGCCGCCGGATCTGGATGATATCTTCCGCAAGCTGAGCAAAAAGCTTGGTGGCCTGGGCGGAGGAAAAGGTTCTGGCTCAGGGGGTAATTCCACTCAGAGTTCGCGCCCGCCAATGGGTGGCCGCGTAGTGGGCATTGTGGCCGCTGCGGTGGTAATCATCTGGGCAGCCAGCGGGTTCTACACCATTAAAGAAGCAGAACGCGGCGTGGTCACCCGTTTCGGTAAGTTCAGCCATCTGGTTGAGCCGGGCCTGAACTGGAAGCCGACCTTCATTGACGACGTGACAGCGGTAAACGTGGAGTCCGTCCGTGAACTGGCCGCCTCTGGCGTGATGCTGACGTCTGATGAGAACGTGGTGCGCGTTGAGATGAACGTCCAGTACCGCGTGACCGATCCTGAACGTTATCTGTTTAGCGTAACCAGCGCCGATGACAGCCTGCGTCAGGCGACTGACAGCGCCCTGCGTGGTGTGATTGGTAAATACACCATGGACCGCATTCTCACCGAAGGTCGTACCGTTATTCGTAGCGATACCCAGCGCGAGCTGGAGGAGACCATTCGTCCGTACAACATGGGTATCACCCTGCTGGACGTTAACTTCCAGGCTGCTCGTCCGCCGGAAGAGGTGAAGGCCGCATTTGATGATGCAATTGCTGCCCGTGAAAACGAACAGCAGTACATCCGTGAAGCGGAAGCGTACACCAACGAAGTTCAGCCACGTGCTAACGGTCAGGCGCAGCGTATTCTGGAAGAAGCACGCGCGTATAAGACGCAGACCATCCTGGAAGCACAGGGTGAAGTGGCTCGCTTCGCGAAGATTCTGCCGGAATATAAAGCAGCGCCAGAAATTACCCGTGAGCGTCTCTATATCGAGACCATGGAAAAAGTGCTGAGCCATACCCGCAAAGTGTTGGTTAACGACAGCAAAGGTGGAAACCTGATGGTGCTGCCGCTGGATCAGATGCTGAAGGGCGGTTCTGCACCGGCCGCGAAAGACACCAGCGGAGCGAACAACCTGCTGCGTCTGCCGCCAGCGTCATCGGGCAGCGCCAGCGCGAACACAACGCCTTCTTCGAACGATGGTGACATTATGGACCAACGCCGTGCTAACGCGCAGCGTAACGACTACCAGCGTCAGGGGGAATAAGGATGCGTAAGTCAGTTATTGCGATCATCGTCATCGTACTGGTCGTGCTGTATACCTCGATCTTTGTGGTGAAAGAGGGCGAGCGTGGGATCAAGTTCCAGTTCAGCAGCGTCGTGCGTGACAGTGACAAACGTCCGGTGATTTACGAACCGGGCCTGCACTTCAAGGTGCCGTTCATTCAGTCAGTGAAAACGCTGGATGCGCGTATCCAGACTATGGATAACCAGGCTGACCGTTTCGTGACCAAAGAGAAGAAAGACCTGATCGTTGATTCCTACATCAAATGGCGCATCAGCGATTTCAGCCGTTACTTCCTGGCAACCGGGGGTGGCGACGTTTCTCAGGCGGAAGTGCTGCTGAAACGTAAGTTCTCTGACCGTCTGCGTTCTGAAATTGGTCGTCTGGATGTAAAAGATATCGTGACCGACTCCCGCGGTCGTCTGACCCTGGAAGTGCGCGATGCGCTGAATTCCGGTACAGCGGGCACGGAAGACGAAGTGGAAACGCCAGCAGCGGATGACGCGATTGCGAAAGCAGCTGAACGCGTTCAGGCTGAAACCAACGGTAAAGTGCCGGTGATCAACCCGAACAGTATGGCTGCGCTGGGTATCGAAGTGGTTGACGTGCGTATCAAGCAGATCAACCTGCCAGCTGAAGTGTCCGAAGCGATCTATAACCGTATGCGCGCCGAGCGTGAAGCGGTAGCCCGTCGCCACCGTTCACAAGGCCAGGAAGAGGCTGAGAAGCTGCGTGCGGCAGCGGACTACGAAGTTACCAAGACGTTGGCGGAATCTGAACGTCAGGGCCGTATTCTGCGCGGTGAAGGTGATGCGGAAGCGGCGAAGCTGTTCGCAGATGCCTTCAGCCAGGATCCCGACTTCTACGCCTTTATCCGTAGCCTGCGTGCTTACGAGAATAGCTTCCAGAGCAACCAGGATGTGATGGTGCTCAGCCCGGACAGCGATTTCTTCCGTTATATGAAGACGCCGACTAACGCAACACGATAAACTCTGGCACGTTTGAGTATTCAAACCACCGCTCCCTCCGGAGCGGTGGTTTTCTTTTATAAGGAATAAAAATGAATTCAACCATTTGGCTGGCGCTGGCCCTGGTGTTAGTGCTGGAAGGCCTGGGACCGATGCTTTATCCGCGTGCCTGGCGCCGCATGATCGCGACCATGAGCCAACTTCCGGATAATATTTTGCGCCGTTTCGGCGGTGGACTTGTGGTTGCTGGCATCGTGATCTACTACATGTTGAGGAAAACGATTGGCTGATCAAAAAGTGGTCGGATTTGGCGTATTTTGAGGTCAAAAAGTGCTGTATATCTGAAAAAGCGATGGTAGAATCCATTTTTAAGCAAACGGTGATTTTGAAAAAAATGGGTAACAACGTCGTCGTACTGGGCACCCAATGGGGTGACGAAGGTAAAGGGAAGATTGTTGATCTTCTGACTGAACGGGCTAAATATGTTGTACGCTACCAAGGCGGTCACAACGCAGGCCATACTCTCGTAATCAACGGTGAAAAAACCGTCCTCCATCTTATTCCATCAGGCATTCTTCGCGAAAACGTCACCAGCATCATCGGTAACGGCGTTGTGCTGTCTCCCGCTGCGCTGATGAAAGAGATGAAGGGTCTGGAAGACCGTGGTATCCCTGTTCGTGAGCGTCTGCTGCTCTCCGAAGCCTGCCCGCTGATCCTGGATTATCACGTGGCTTTGGACGTCGCGCGTGAGAAAGCACGTGGTGCGAAAGCGATCGGTACCACCGGTCGTGGTATCGGCCCGGCTTATGAAGATAAAGTGGCACGTCGCGGTCTGCGCGTGGGCGATCTCTTCGACAAAGCCACCTTCGCTGAAAAACTGAAAGAAGTGATGGAATATCACAACTTCCAGCTGGTGAACTTCTACAAAGCTGACGCTGTTGACTACCAGAAAGTGCTGGATGACGTCATGGCGATTGCAGACATTCTGACCGGTATGGTTGTTGATGTGTCCGATCTGCTGGACCAGGCGCGCAAGCGTGGCGATTTCGTCATGTTCGAAGGTGCGCAGGGTACGCTGCTGGACATCGACCACGGTACCTATCCGTACGTAACCTCTTCTAACACCACCGCAGGTGGCGTGGCGACCGGCTCTGGCCTGGGTCCACGTTATGTGGATTACGTTCTGGGCATCATCAAAGCTTACTCCACGCGTGTGGGGGCAGGTCCATTCCCGACCGAGCTGTTTGATGAAACCGGCGAGTTCCTCTGCAAGCAGGGTAACGAGTTTGGCGCGACCACCGGTCGTCGTCGTCGTACCGGCTGGCTGGACGCGGTTGCTGTACGTCGTGCCGTGCAGATCAACTCCCTGTCTGGCTTCTGCCTGACCAAGCTGGACGTGCTGGACGGCCTGAAAGAAGTGAAAATCTGCGTCGGCTACCGTATGCCAGACGGCCGTGAAGTGACCACGACTCCGCTGGCCGCTGATGACTGGGAAGGCATTGAGCCAATTTACGAAACCATGCCGGGCTGGTCTGAGACCACTTTCGGTGTGAAAGAGCGTAGTGGCCTGCCACAGGCGGCGCTGGATTACATCAAGCGTATTGAAGAACTGACCGAAGTGCCGATCGATATTATTTCTACCGGCCCGGATCGTACTGAAACGATGATCCTGCGCGACCCGTTCGACGCATAATCTTCGTGAATGCTGGCCTGCGGGGAAACTCGTAGGCCGGATAAGCGTAGCGCCATCCGGCGACCGCTCCTGGATCTCCGCTTTTTCGCCCCGTCTGTCAAATAAATTAGCCGCTATCTATCTGGCTGGTTTATCATCATTAATGAATATCTCTGCGGTTTGACCGCGTTTTCCCTTTTTCCTGAGGTTGATGTGCAGTTAACAAGTTTCACCGATTACGGCTTACGTGCGCTGATTTACATGGCGTCGTTACCCGATGGTAAGATGACCAGTATCTCTGAAGTGACGGAGGTATACGGCGTATCCCGTAATCATATGGTCAAAATAATCAATCAACTTAGTCGTGCCGGATACGTTGCTGCCGTCCGCGGGAAGAATGGGGGGATCCGTCTCGGTAAACCGGCGCAGAGTATTCGCATCGGGGATGTGGTACGCGAACTGGAGCCCTTGTCTCTGGTGAACTGCAGCAGTGAGTTTTGCCACATTACACCCGCTTGCCGCCTGAAACAGGCGCTTTCTAAGGCTGTGCAAAGTTTTCTCAAGGAACTGGATAACTACACGCTGGCCGATTTGGTTGAAGAGAATCAACCGCTTTATAAATTATTGCTGGTGGAATGAAGAAAATTTCCACCGGAGCTGACAACGGAGGAACCGACATGTCACAAGATCCTTTCCAGGAACGCGAAGCCGAAAAATACGCGAATCCTATTCCCAGCCGCGAGTTCATCATTGAACACTTAACAAAACGCGAAAAACCCGCCAATCGTGAAGAACTTGCCGTTGAATTAAATATTGAAGGTGAAGAGCAAATTGAAGCCCTTCGCCGTCGCCTGCGTGCCATGGAGCGTGACGGGCAACTGGTCTTTACCCGACGCCAGTGCTACGCGCTGCCTGAACGCCTCGACTTGCTGAAAGGCACCGTGATTGGGCACCGTGATGGCTTTGGCTTCCTGCGCGTGGAAGGCCGCAAAGATGACCTGTATCTGTCATCTGAACAGATGAAAATGTGTATCCACGGCGACCAGATCCTGGCGCAGCCGCTGGGTGCTGACCGTAAAGGTCGCCGCGAAGCGCGCGTGGTGCGCGTACTGGTGCCAAAAACCAGCCAGATTGTTGGCCGTTACTTCACTGATGCGGGTGTGGGCTTTGTGGTGCCGGACGACAGCCGCCTGAGCTTTGACATCCTGATCCCGCCTGAAGAGGTGATGGGCGCACGCATGGGCTTTGTGGTTGTGGTAGAACTCACTCAGCGCCCAACGCGTCGCACCAAAGCGGTTGGTAAAATCGTGGAAGTCCTGGGCGATAACATGGGCACTGGCATGGCCGTTGATATGGCATTGCGCACCCATGAGATCCCCTACATCTGGCCGAAAGCGGTTGAAGATCAGATCGAAAGTCTGCGTGAAGAAGTGCCGGAAGAGTCCAAAGTGGGCCGCGTGGATCTGCGCTCCCTGCCGCTGGTCACCATTGATGGCGAAGATGCCCGCGACTTCGATGATGCCGTTTACTGTGAGAAAAAACGCGGTGGCGGATGGCGTCTGTGGGTGGCGATTGCGGACGTGAGCTACTATGTTCGCCCGCACACCCCGCTGGATAACGAAGCGCGCAGCCGTGGTACCTCGGTGTATTTCCCCTCTCAGGTAATACCAATGCTGCCGGAAGTGCTCTCTAACGGCCTGTGCTCCCTGAACCCGCAGGTTGATCGCCTCTGTATGGTGTGTGAGATGACCATCTCCACCAAAGGGCGCTTAACCGGCTACAAGTTCTATGAAGCGGTCATGAGTTCCCATGCGCGTCTGACCTATACCAAGGTCTGGCATATGCTGCAGGGCGACCAGGATCTGCGCGAACAATACGCGCCGCTGGTCAAGCATATTGAAGAACTGCATAACCTCTACAAAACGCTGGATCAGGCACGCGAAGAGCGCGGCGGGATCTCGTTCGAGAGTGAAGAAGCGAAGTTTATCTTCAACGCAGAGCGTCGCATTGAGCGTATCGAGCAGACCCAGCGTAATGATGCGCACAAGCTGATCGAAGAGTGTATGATCCTGGCGAACATCTCGGCAGCGCGTTTCGTTGAGAAAGCCAAAGAGCCAGCGCTGTTCCGTATTCACGATAAGCCGTCAACGGAAGCCATCACCGCGTTCCGTTCAGTACTGGCGGAACTGGGTCTGGAGCTGCCTGGCGGCAACAAGCCTGAACCGCGCGATTACGCCGAGCTGCTGGAGTCCATTGGCGACCGTCCTGACGCAGAAATGCTGCAGACGATGCTGTTGCGTTCGATGAAGCAGGCGATTTACGATCCGGAAAACCGGGGACACTTCGGCCTGGCGTTGCAGTCTTACGCGCATTTCACCTCGCCGATCCGTCGCTATCCTGACCTCTCTCTGCACCGCGCGATCAAGTATCTGCTGGCGCAGGAGCAGGGCCATAAAGGGAACACTACCGAAACCGGCGGTTACCACTATTCGATGGAAGAGATGCTGCAGCTCGGTCAGCACTGTTCCATGACCGAGCGTCGTGCTGATGAAGCCACGCGCGACGTAGCGGACTGGCTGAAGTGTGACTTTATGCTGGACCAGGTGGGCAACGTCTTTAAAGGCGTGATTGCCAGCGTGACCGGCTTTGGTTTCTTCGTGCGTCTGGACGAGCTATTTATCGACGGTCTGGTGCACGTCTCCAGCCTGGATAACGACTACTACCGCTTCGACCAGGTTGGTCAACGCCTGATTGGCGAATCGGGCGGCCAGACCTACCGTCTGGGCGACCGTGTGGAAGTGAAAGTTGAAGCCGTGAATATGGACGACCGTAAAATCGACTTCAGCCTCATCTCCAGCGAGCGTGCGCCGCGTAACGTCGGTAAAACCGAGCGTGAACGGGCGAAAAAAGGCGGAAACGGTAAACCGGGCGGCGGTAAACGTCGTCAGGCGGGTAAGAAGGTAAACTTCGAGCCAGACAGCGCGTTCCGCGGCGAGAAGAAGCAAAAGCCGAAGGCGGCGAAGAAAGACGCTCGCTCAGCGAAAAAACCTTCTGCGAAGACGCAGAAAATCGCTGCTGCCACCAAAGCAAAACGTGCAGCGAAGAAAAAACAGGCGGAGTAAGTTCCGCCCCTCACCCTGACCCTCTCCCCAGTGGGGAGAGGGGAAAGAACAGTCATAATGAGAACCATCAATGAGTGAAATGATTTACGGCATCCACGCGGTGCAGGCCCTTCTCGAGCGCGCACCGGAGCGTTTTCAGGAAGTGTTTATTCTGAAAGGGCGTGAAGACAAACGTCTGATGCCGCTGATCCACGCGCTGGAAGCGCAGGGCGTGGTGATCCAGCTGGCGAACCGTCAGTACCTGGATGAGAAAAGTGAAGGCGCGGTTCACCAGGGCATTATTGCCCGCGTGAAGCCGGGCCGTCAGTATCAGGAAAACGATCTGCCGGATCTTATTGCCGCACTGGATAACCCGTTCTTCCTGATCCTTGATGGCGTAACCGATCCGCACAATCTCGGCGCATGCCTGCGTAGCGCGGATGCGGCAGGTGTGCATGCTGTGATTGTACCGAAAGATCGCTCCGCGCAGCTGAACGCGACAGCGAAGAAAGTGGCCTGCGGCGCAGCGGAAAACGTTCCGCTGATCCGCGTAACCAACCTGGCGCGTACCATGCGTCTGCTGCAGGAAGAGAATATCTGGATCGTCGGTACCGCGGGTGAGGCAGATCATACCCTGTACCAGAGCAAAATGACCGGACGTCTGGCGCTGGTGATGGGGGCGGAAGGTGAAGGTATGCGCCGTCTGACGCGCGAGCACTGCGACGAGCTGATCAGCATCCCGATGGCGGGCAGCGTGTCGTCCCTGAACGTGTCTGTGGCGACGGGCATCTGCCTGTTTGAAGCGGTTCGTCAGCGCGGAGAATAAACAGCAAGGCCGTCCAAGGACGGCCTTTAGTGTTTTCTCCCTCTCCCCGTGGGAGAGGGCCGGGGTGAGGGCACCAGACGGTGACAACCTCACTCCTCTAACGACCGCAAATGGTCATCCTTTCGCAGCGTCATCAGCGCGAAAATACTTACCACCGCCGTTGCCATCACGTAATATGCCGGAATATTCAGGTTGCCCGTCTCTTTAATTAATCCGGTAATAATCAGTCCCGCACAGCCCGAGAAGATCGCGTTTGACAGGGAATACGCCAGCCCCAGGCCGGTATAACGCACGCGCGTCGGGAACATTTCAGACAGCATAGCCGGCCCCGGTCCTGCCAGCATCCCCACCAGACCGCCCGCAATTAGCACCACCATCGCTTTAACGGCCAGCGTGGCGGACTCAGCCTGCAACATTTTCAGCAGCGGCAGGGCGAGCAGCAGCAGCAGGGCGGTAGCAATCATCATCACCGTGCGGCGGCCAATCTTGTCGCTCAGGATACCCGAGGGGATGATGGTCAGCGCAAAGCCGATATTCGAAATCACCGCTATCAGCAGTGCCTGATTAAACCCTGTGTGTAGCGCCGACTGGAGATAGGTCGGCATAATCACCAGGTAGGTATACCCTGCCGCCGACCAGACCATAACCCGGCAAATGCCCATCAGAATCGTTTTGAGCGTGGCGGAGGTGCTGGCCTGAGCCACAACCGGTTTTTCCTTCTGCTGCACAAAGCTCGGCGTCTCTTCCATACTCACACGCAGCCATAGCGCGACAGCCCCCATCGGCAGCGCAAGGAAGAATGGAATACGCCAGCCCCAGTCATGTAATGCCTCAGGCGTGAGAAGGGCGGAGAGCAGTGCCACAATCCCCGCGCCCGCTAGCAGCCCGAGCGCCACGGTAAAGGACTGCCACGCGCCATACAGACCGCGCTTGCCGCGTGGAGCGAACTCTGTCATCAACGAAACTGCACCACCGTACTCTCCGCCTGCGAACAATCCCTGCAAAATGCGCAGCAGCGTAACGATCAGCGGTGCGGCAATGCCTATGCTGGCGTAGACGGGCACAAGACCAATGGCTGTGGTGGCGAGCGTCATCAGTACCAGCACAATGATCAGCGTCGGTTTCCGGCCAATCCTGTCGCCGATGCGGCCAAATACCACCGCACCCAGGGGACGGAAGAAGAACGCGATAGCAAACGAGGCCCAGGTGAGGATCAGGCTGGTCAGTCCCGCTTCTCCCTCGAGCTGGAAGAAGTTCCTGGCAATCACGGTCGCCATAAAACCGTAGACCGCAAACTCATACCACTCGATGAAGTTACCAATGGAGCCTGCAATTAATGCTCGCTTGTGCGCATCCGGTTGCATAACGATCCTCACTGAAAGGGGTAAGAATAAATTATTCAACAAAAGCGAAGTGATGAAATAGTTTATTCTTATGTTCTGTGAGCTATTTCACGAATGATATCAGCGGGATCGCCAGCTTGTGACCCCCCTCCCATGCAGCGTGCACGGGGCCTGTCCATACTTATCCTCATTGCCACTGAAGGAGGGAGACAGCATGCACTGGCAGACCCATACCGTTTTCAATCAACCGGCACCGCTTTCAAACAGCAACCTTTTCCTCTCCGACTGCGCCCTGCGTGACGCGGTTTCCCGCGAGGGGGCCGAGTGGGATAGCGAGCTGCTCGCCAGTATCGGGCAGCAGTTAGGGACCGCAGAGTCGCTGGAGCTGGGCAGGCTGGCCAACGTCAACCCACCGGAGCTGTTACGCTACGACGCCACCGGAGAGCGGCTGGACGATCTTCGCTTTCACCCCGCCTGGCACCTGCTGATGCAGGGGCTCTGTGCCAACCGGGTACATAACCTGGCGTGGGAAGAGGAGGCGCGAAGAGGTTCCTTTGTGGCCA
Organism: Enterobacter cloacae complex sp. IR5458; assembly: GCF_049238025.1. Classification (NCBI taxonomy): domain Bacteria; kingdom Pseudomonadati; phylum Pseudomonadota; class Gammaproteobacteria; order Enterobacterales; family Enterobacteriaceae; genus Enterobacter; species Enterobacter cloacae complex sp. IR5458. Next base: position 89,713 of record NZ_JBMKIF010000010.1, on the reverse strand, counting down.
GAGCGGCACGGTTTGTTTTGCATGCGCAGGTTGAAGCCGGCACGCTTTGCCCCGTCACCATGACCTTCGCCGCCACGCCGCTGTTGCAACAGTCGCTACCTAAACCGTTTCATGCATGGTTAACGCCGCTGATGAGCGATCGCTACGATCCCCATCTCGTGCCGGGTGGGCAAAAACGCGGGTTGCTGATCGGCATGGGGATGACGGAAAAGCAGGGGGGATCAGATGTCCTGAGCAACACCACCAAAGCGGAAAAATGCAGCGACGGTAGCTACCGTCTGGTAGGCCATAAATGGTTTTTCTCCGTCCCGCAGAGTGATGCGCATCTGGTGCTGGCTCAGGCAAAAGGTGGCTTATCCTGCTTTTTTGTCCCGCGCTTTTTACCTGACGGACAACGTAACGCCGTACGGCTGGAGCGCCTGAAGGACAAGCTCGGGAACCGCTCCAACGCGAGCAGCGAGGCGGAGTTTCTTGATGCCTCCGGCTGGCTGCTGGGGGAAGAAGGGGAAGGGGTACGGCAGATCCTCAAAATGGGCGGTCTGACGCGCTTCGACTGCGCGCTGGGCAGCCACGGTTTAATGCGCCGGGCGCTGTCTGTGGCGTTGTACCACGCTCATCAGCGGCAAACCTTCGGTAAAAATCTCATCGATCAGCCGTTAATGCGTGAGGTCTTAAGCCGCATGGCGCTGATGCTGGAGGGGCAAACGGCGCTGCTGTTCCGTCTCGCCCGCGCGTGGGATAAACGCGTGGATCCGCAAGAGGCGGCCTGGGCACGGCTGTTTACGCCGGCCGCGAAATTTAGCGTCTGCAAAGCGGGTATCCCGTTTGTGGCAGAGGCGATGGAGGTGCTGGGCGGCGTAGGGTACTGCGAGGAGAGTGAGCTTCCCCGCCTGTATCGCGAAATGCCGGTGAACAGTATCTGGGAAGGCTCAGGCAATATCATGTGCCTGGACGTGCTGCGCGTGCTGACGAAGCAGCCGGGGATCCACGACCTGCTGGCCGATGAGTTTGCACAGGTCAAAGGGCAGGACAGACACTTTGACCGCAGCTGGCGCCAGCTTCAGCAAAAGCTGCGTAAACCACAGGAGGCGCAGGGGCGGGAGATCGCGCAGCAGCTTTTCTTGCTGGGGGCCGGGAGCCAGATGCTGCGGCACGCATCGCCACCCGTGGCGCAGGCGTGGTGCCGCATGATGCTGGATACCCGTGGCGGTACGCTGATGAGCGAGCAGGTGCAAAGCGATTTTCTGCTGCGCGCCACGGGCAGGGTTGGCTAGCGTTTAAGCTGGAACAGACTGACCAGTTGGGTAAGATGTAAACCTTTCTCGCGCAGCGTGTGTGCGGTTTGTTCGCTGCGCGAGACGCGATCGGCGTTGATGTGTGACGCTTCACCAATGTGGGTCATGGCGAGATTCACCTGGCCAATCCCCGCGGATTGCTCGCGCGATGCATGGTTAATTTCGGTGACCAGCTGGCTGATGTTATCGATATGAACGATGATGGAATCCATAGCCAGACGCGTCTGTTCAGACAGCGCGTGACCTTCGCTCACTTTTCTCAGCGTATCGCCAATCAGCTGTTCTATCTCTTTCACCGCGTTGGCGCTCCGGCCCGCCAGCGCGCGAACTTCCTGGGCAACCACCGCAAAACCTTTTCCGTGCTCGCCTGCACGTGCCGCTTCTACCGCCGCATTCAGCGCCAGAATATTGGTCTGAAACGCGATGGACTCAATCACGCGGGTAATATCTTCGATACGTTTTGACGCTTCGCGAATGTCATCCATCGTGGCAACCGCATGGGTTACCGTTTCACCCCCCTCGTGAACCGCGCGTGAGGTTTCACCCACCAGTTGCTGCGTTTGCTCCATGTTGGCGGCATTTTGCTGTACGGTCGCGGCCAGTTGCTCCATGCTGGCTGAGGTCTCCTCCACGCTGCTGGCCTGCTTGTTGATCTGCTCTGAGATCTCGCCGGTATCGGAGGCCAGCGCGTTAGTCCCCGTCTGGATCTCACCAGCGGCCTCGCGAACCTGCAGAACAATTTTTTGCAGCCCGCCGCCAATGCCGTTAATGGCGTCAATCAGCTGTCCGACCTCGTCCCGGCGCGTCACGGGCAGGCTGGAGCGAAGATCGCCGTCGGCATACTGCCGTGCAAGCTGGATCACGTTGCGCAGCGGTTGCGTCAGCATACGGCGAATAAGGATCACGAACAGGCCTGCAAAGAGGACTGACAAGACCACACCGGCCAGCAGGAAGCGATCGCGCATGGCGGTGACGCTTGAAAGCAGCACTGACTTATCCACTTCGCCCACGATAGTCCAGTTCCAGCCGGGTAGCGGGGTATAGGCCATTTTCAGCGTCCGTCCGTCGTCACTTACGCGCTCCAGGGTGCCGGGTTTATCACCCAGAAGCTGCTGTTGTGTCGCGCTGTCCCACTTCGGCAGTTGTCCCTCTTCCGTGGTGTGGAACAGGTATTGCCCGCGTGTTTTGCCGTTGCTGCGATCCAGCACGAAGAAGTGACCGCTCTCGCCCAGGCGGCGGTTGAGGATTTTCTCGCGCATGACGTTCCAGGAGTGGCTAATGTCCACCCCGACAAAGACGATCGCAATGACCTGACCTTCGGCGTTTTTCACCGGCTGGTACTGGGTGATATAGCGTTTTCCAAACAGCAGCGCCAGGCCACGGTAGACATCACCTTTATTGGCGGCGGCAAAGGCCGGGCTGGAGGTATCCAGAACGGTCCCCATTGCGCGCTCGCCATTCTCTTTACGCAGGGAGGTGGCGACGCGAATAAAGTCGTTACCGCTGCGAACAAATAGCGTGGAGATGGCCCCCGTTCGGTTCAGGAAGTCGTCAGAAAAAGTGGTATTTTCATGGAGTTCCGTGTCCCCGCCTTTCAGCAGAGGAACATTGAGCCCGTTAATTGTCCGGGTCTGAAGCGTATCGACGCTAAATGGCTGGGGCAAAAAAGTCGTAAACAGTCTGGTATAGCTTTCGACTTCTTCACTCAGGCTGGTGTTGAACATTTGCACCATATCGACCATACCGGTGGACTGGTTATGCAGGTCTTCTACCGCGAGGGCTTCAAGCTGCTGGCTGGCTTTTTGGCTGAGCAGGAAAGTGAAAAGCAGAAACAGCACGGCAACACTGACGCCCGTCAGCAGCGATAGCTTTGTCCCGAGGCCCGCACGGCGGAAAAAATTGATCATAAATTGCTCATCATTGAAAAGGTATGGTTCTTCAACGGCAGAGCGGGGATTACGTTTACTAAATTAATGTAACAAAATGTTATTGAGTTGTTTTTATATGGTTTTGTAAAAGATAAAAAATTTGCAAAAACGAAAAGCCACTAAAAATAAGTGGCTTTTATCAGGAAGGTTCTTAGACGTAGAGAATGGCCTGTACCCGCCAGTGGTCGACATGGTTATCTTCCTGCATCTGGATGATGCGATACCATGACGCACCCTGTTCATCGGCTTTTAATGCCACGATACGTTCAACATCTTGCGGGCTCCCCGAAATGTTATTGACGGAGATGTGGCCTATTTCATTCAGACCTGTTACGCAATCCGCGCTGGCAAATTCTGCTGACTGCGCGGTGGTGCTCACCAGGCCTGCTGAGAGCAACAGAGAGGTCAAAGCAAGAGTTCGTTTCATCGTCAGCTCCATTTCACATATCTCCGGTATCCGCCGGGCAATCCTTCGCGAATAAACTCCTTTCCATTGACGCGGGCATGGAGTTTATTGTGGACAGGAAAATGTCTATGGACGCAAAGCAGTGTAAATGTCGTTCAAAGGAAAACCATTACTGACGGTATAAAATGGCCTGTGAATACCACTGCCCCGTAATGATGGTTTCATCGACCATGATAATGACGTAATAATCTGCTTTGGCGGCGACGGCTTGTGCCTTTATTGCCTCTTCTGCGTCATCCGGAGAACCGCGAACCAGCGCGGAGACGGTGCCCATTCGTTGTAATCCTTCTGTCTGATTACGACGAATCTCCTGCGGGTGATCGGCAACCGGGGGAGCGGGTTGCGGCGTTCCCTGCAGTGCGCTACAGCCACTGAGAAGAAGCACCAGCAATAAAGCTGCAAACCTGTGCATAACCATATCTCTTTTCCTGATAGCCATAGTGTAGTTGTCTGCGAATTTCGTTTTGGGGGAATGTTCCCGAAGTGTTATCTGGGGCGTAATTTTCGAATGAAAATAGCCTGAAACCGTAACCCAGTTCTCAACATTATGAATCATTCATTCGTTCAGGGTCGACAATGATTGAAATTGAAATACGCCGTCTCGGCGACCATGAAATTTTACACGCCACGCCGACGGGGAAACGTGATAAACCGCTGCCAGTTGTGGTTTTTTATCATGGATTTACCTCGTCAAAGCTGGTTTACAGTTATTTTGCGGTGGCGCTGGCGCAGGCCGGTTTTCGTGTCGTCATGCCGGATGCCCCCGAACACGGTGCGCGCTTTACGGGAGATGAACAGGCGCGGCTTGGTCAGTTCTGGCCCATTCTGCACGGCAGTCTGACCGAGTTTTCCGGGCTGCGCGATGCGCTTTATGACGCAGGGCTGGTGGCCGATAACCGTCTGGCGGTTGCCGGGGCCTCGATGGGCGGCATGACGGCGCTGGGGATTATGACGCATCATCCTGAAGTGAGATCCGTCGCCTGTCTGATGGGCTCCGGCTACTTTACGTCGCTGGCGAAGACGCTTTTTCCCCCGCAAGATTTGACGGAAATGACGGCGAGGCTGGCTGACTGGGAAGTGACTCGCGCACTGCCGCGCGTGGCCGATCGTCCGCTTCTGCTGTGGCACGGTGACGCAGATGACGTGGTACCGCCTGACGGCACCTTTCGCCTGCAGCAGGCGCTAAAGCGTGAAGGACTGGACGGCAATCTGACCTGTTTGTGGGAATCGGGCGTCCGCCACCGCATTACGCCAGCGGCGCTGGAGGCCACGGTGGCGTTTTTCCGCCAGCACCTTTAAACCCGCAGGATTTTAACGCCCTGATCTTCCAGTTTCTGCAGGATCTCGGGGTTAGCCCCTTTGCCGGTGATCACCATGTCGATCTGTTCTGCGCGGCTGAACAGCATGCCTGCGCGTTCACCGACTTTACTGCTGTCGACCAGCACGACGAGTTTGCCCACAACGTTCAGCATGTTTTGTTCGGCCATCGCAGTCAGCATATCGGTTTTATATAAACCGTCTGCAGTCAGGCCTTTGCCGCTGGTAAACATCCAGTGCCCGGCGTAAAGACTGTTTTCACTGTCCTGGGGGCTAAGGGTGATGGACTGGCTCTTATTGTACTGGCCGCCCATGATCACCACGCTGTCATGCTCCTGGTCGATAAGATAGTTGGCGAGCGGTAGGTAGTTGGTGATGATCTGCACCGGCTTGCCGCACATCTCGCGGCCCAGCAAAAATGCCGTAGACCCGCAGTTGATGACGACGCTCTCACCCGGGTTCACCAGCTGTGAGGCGGCTCTGGCGATCCGCACCTTTTCATCGTGATTCTGCGCCTGATGGATATTCATTGGCGACCAGCGTGGACGCTGCTGGCTGATGGCTTCTGCACCGTTGCGGACTTTTTTCAGTTTGCCGCTCTCATCCAGCTTGTTAATGTCCCGCCGCGCGGTGGCGGGGGAGATGCCTAAACGTTCGATCACTTTCTCGACGGTGATAAACCCTGTTTGCCCCAGGAGTTCCAGTAAAATTTGATGCCGTTGCGCTTCCGTCATGAGCTATTCCGATAAGAATTGATTTGAAAAGATGATATTTGAAATAGCGTGAAATTACTAAAATAAATATGAAATCGCCAGACTCAGGGTCTGGCGATGTGGCCGGATAATCAGAGGAAGGACTTAAACGGCAGGTCTGGCTCAATAGTAAAGCAATCATCGAAACCGCGTGGGTAGTGGTACTCAAGATTGTCTTGATCCAGCGGCCAGGTGAACTTGCCGCCTACCTGCCAGATAAATGGCTTGAAGCCGTACTTCAGGCGGTCTTTTTTCATCTCCCACAGCACGCGAATTTCCTGCGGATCGGCCTGGAAGTTTGACCAGATGTCGTGGTGGAACGGAATCACGACCTTGGTGTTCAGCGCCTCCGCCATACGCAGCATATCGGCGCTGGTCATCTTGTCGGTAATGCCACGTGGATTCTCGCCGTAGGAGCCCAGCGCCACGTCAATCTGATGCTCATTACCGTGCTTCGCGTAGTAGTTGGAGTAGTGTGAGTCGCCGCTGTGGTACAGGGAACCGCCAGGCGTTTTGAACAGGTAGTTGACGGCGCGCTCGTCCATGCCGTCCGGCAGAACGCCTGCGGCTTTCTGGTCAGCCGGCAGCGTAATCAGTGCGGTACGGTCAAAGGCATCCAGGGCGTGAATTTCAATGTCTTTGATTTTCACCACGTCGCCCGGTTTCATCACGATGCAGCGCTCTTTTGGCACGCCCCAGCCAATCCAGAGATCCACGCAGGTCTGCGGCCCGATAAACGGCACGTCGTCCGCGCAGTTTTGCATTACTGCCGCCGCCACGTTCACGTCAATATGATCGTTGTGATCGTGGGTGGAGAGCACGGCATCGATTTGGCGAATGGCAAAAGGGTCGAGCACAAACGGCGTGGTACGCAGGTTCGGTTGCAGTTTTTCCACGCCGGCCATGCGCTGCATCTGGTGGCCTTTTTTCATCAACGGATTGCCGTGGCTCTGTTTGCCTGTGCCGCACCAGAAATCGACGCAAATATTGGCGCCACCCTCGGATTTCAGCCAGATACCGGTGCAGCCCAGCCACCACATGGCAAAAGTACCAGGAGCAACCTGTTCCTGTTCGATCTCTTCGTTCAGCCAGCTACCCCACTCCGGGAAGGTGCTCAGAATCCATGATTCACGGGTGATGGTGTTCACTTTACTCATCGTTTTGACTCCTGGTTTTAATCAAAAGTAATCATATGGTGATTTGTTGTGATTAACTCTGGCACCATTTGACGTGCTTTGCAATGACAAAAGTGCGTAATTTTAACTGTGCGATATCACAGATACTTCGCTTTATCCTTGTTAGACTATCTGCCATTAATGATTAATTGCATGAATTATAAAGAATAATTCATTTTGTTTGTGCGGTAGTGAAAATCATTACTAACACCATGGAAATAATTTGCGTGATACGTCACAAATAATCAAATTCAATCTTGTGGTGATTATTTGTGATTACTAGAGTGATGACACCAACCACACAGGGATTGCCCCTCGTGTTCTCATTTCTGGAGAGAGTTATGGAGATCCTCTACAACGTCTTTACCGTTTTCTTCAATCAGGTAATGACCAACGCCCCGCTGCTGCTGGGTATCGTGACGTGCCTGGGTTACATCCTGCTGCGTAAAAGCGTCAGCGTGATCATCAAAGGCACGATTAAGACCATTATCGGTTTTATGCTGTTGCAGGCGGGGTCAGGCATCCTGACCAGCACGTTTAAGCCGGTCGTCGCCAAGATGGCGGAGGTCTATGGTATAAATGGTGCAATTTCAGATACTTATGCCTCAATGATGGCCACGATTGACCGCATGGGTGACGCCTACAGCTGGGTGGGTTACGCGGTTCTGCTCGCGCTGGCGCTGAACATTATCTACGTGTTGCTGCGTCGCATTACCGGCATTCGCACCATCATGCTTACCGGTCACATCATGTTCCAGCAGGCGGGTCTGATCGCGGTTTCTCTCTATATCTTCGGTTACCCAATGTGGACCACGATTATCTGCACCGCGGTGCTGGTCTCGCTCTATTGGGGCATCACTTCCAACATGATGTACAAGCCGACCCAGGAAGTGACCGACGGCTGTGGCTTCTCCATCGGCCATCAGCAGCAGTTTGCGGCCTGGGTTGCCTATAAAGTTGCGCCATATCTGGGGAAAAAAGAGGAGAGCGTTGAAGACCTCAAGATGCCGGGCTGGCTGAATATCTTCCACGACAACATCGTCTCGACGGCGATTGTTATGACCCTGTTCTTCGGCGCCATTCTGCTCTCCTTTGGCATTGACGTTGTGCAGGCGATGGCGGGCAAAACGCACTGGACGATTTATATCCTGCAGACCGGTTTCTCCTTCGCTGTGGCTATTTTCATCATCACCCAGGGCGTGCGTATGTTCGTCGCCGAGCTCTCTGAAGCCTTCAACGGCATCTCTCAGCGCCTGATCCCGGGAGCCGTGCTGGCAATTGACTGTGCGGCCATCTATAGCTTCGCGCCAAACGCCGTCGTCTGGGGCTTTATGTGGGGCACCATCGGCCAGCTGATTGCGGTGGGTATCCTGGTGGCCTGCGGCTCCTCAATCCTGATTATTCCTGGCTTTATCCCGATGTTCTTCTCCAACGCCACCATCGGCGTCTTTGCTAACCACTTCGGCGGCTGGCGTGCAGCGCTCAAGATCTGCCTGGTGATGGGGATGGTGGAAATCTTCGGTTGCGTGTGGGCGGTCAAGCTCACCGGTATGAGCGCCTGGATGGGCATGGCGGACTGGTCAATCCTGGCGCCGCCGATGATGCAGGGCTTTGCGTCCGTCGGGCTGGTCTTTATGGCCGTCATCATCCTGATTGCACTGGCTTATATGTTCTTCGCTGGCCGTTCGCTGCGAGCAGAAGAAGATGCAGAAAAACAAACAGCAGAAGTTTCTGCTCACTAAGGAGTTTCGATTATGACCGTACGTATCCTGGCTGTGTGTGGCAATGGGCAAGGCAGCTCCATGATCATGAAGATGAAAGTGGACCAGTTTTTAACCCAGTCAAACATCGACCACACGGTAAACAGCTGCGCAGTGGGTGAATACAAAAGTGAGCTGAACGGCGCAGACATCATCATCGCGTCAACTCACATTGCCGGCGAGATTAGCGTGTCGGGCAACAAATATGTGGTGGGCGTGCGCAACATGCTGTCGCCTGCGGATTTCGGACCAAAACTGCTGGAAGTGATCAAAGAACACTTCCCACAAGACGTGAAGTAAGGACCCGACATGAAACTACGAGATTCGCTGGCAGAGAATGACTCCATCCTTTTGCAGGCTGACGCCAGCACCTGGCAGGAAGCGGTGAAGCTGAGCGTGGATCTGCTGGTTAAGGCGGATGTTGTCGAGCCGCGTTATTACCAGGCCATTCTGGATGGCGTGGCGCAGCACGGCCCCTATTTTGTGATTGCCCCGGGGCTGGCTATGCCGCACGGCCGCCCGGAAGAGGGCGTGAAGAAAACCGGCTTTGCGCTGGTCACGCTGAAAACGCCGCTGGTCTTCAACCATGAAGATAACGACCCGGTCGATATCCTGATCACCATGGCGGCTGTCGATGCCAATACCCACCAGGAGGTGGGCATCATGCAGATCGTCAATCTGTTTGATGATGAAGCCAATTTTGACCGTTTACGCGCCTGCCGTACCGCGCAGGAAGTGCTGGATTTAATTGATAACGCCACTGCGGCGGCCGTTTAAGAGGAATTGAACATGTCATTACCAATGTTGCAGGTTGCGCTGGATAACCAGACGCTGTCCGATGCTTATGAAACCACCCGCCTGATCGCCGAAGAGGTAGACATCATTGAAGTGGGTACCATTCTGTGCGTGGGCGAAGGCGTTCGCGCCGTTCGTGACCTGAAGGCGCTCTACCCGCACAAAATCGTACTGGCTGATGCCAAAATCGCTGACGCGGGCAAAATCCTCTCCCGCATGTGTTTTGAAGCCAACGCCGACTGGGTCACCGTGATCTGCTGCGCGGATATCAATACCGCCAAAGGCGCGCTGGATGTGGCAAAAGAATTTAACGGCGACGTGCAGATTGAACTGACCGGTTTCTGGACCTGGGAGCAGGCACAGGCGTGGCGCGATGCGGGGATCCAGCAGGTGGTGTACCACCGCAGCCGTGATGCGCAGGCCGCTGGCGTGGCGTGGGGCGACGCGGACATCAGCGCGATTAAACGTCTGGCCGAAATGGGCTTCAAAGTGACCGTGACCGGTGGCCTGGCGCTGGAAGATCTGCCGCTGTTCAAGGGTATCCCGATTCACGTCTTTATCGCGGGTCGTAGCATCCGTGACGCGGCGTCTCCGGTGGAAGCAGCGCGTCAGTTCAAACGCTCAATCGCTCAGCTTTGGGGCTAAGGAGCGGGTATGTTGTCAAAACAGGTTCCGCTTGGCATCTATGAAAAGGCACTCCCTGCGGGGGAGTGCTGGCTGGCGCGGTTACAGCTGGCGAAGCAGCTGGGTTTCGATTTTGTCGAAATGTCAGTGGATGAGACGGATGAACGCCTCTCTCGCCTCGACTGGAGCCGCGAGCAGCGTCTGGCGCTGGTGAGCGCCATCGCTGAAACCGGCGTGCGCGTGCCGTCCATGTGCCTGAGCGCTCACCGTCGTTTTCCCCTCGGCAGCGAAGATGATGCCGTGCGGGCACAGGGGCTGGAGATCATGCGCAAAGCCATTCGCTTTGCTCAGGATGTCGGTATCCGTGTGATCCAGCTGGCGGGTTATGACGTTTACTATCAGGAAGCCAACGATGAAACGCGCCGTCGTTTCCGTGACGGTCTGAAAGAGAGTGTTGAGATGGCAAGCCGCGCGCAGGTGACGCTGGCGATGGAGATCATGGACTACCCGTTAATGAACTCCATCAGCAAGGCACTGGGCTACGCGCACTATCTGAATAACCCGTGGTTCCAGCTCTATCCGGATATCGGCAACCTGTCGGCATGGGATAACGACGTGCAGATGGAGCTGCAGGCGGGCATCGGGCATATCGTGGCGGTGCACGTCAAAGATACCCGTCCTGGCGTGTTTAAAAACGTACCGTTCGGCACCGGGGTGGTGGAGTTCGAACGATGCTTCGAGACGCTCAAGCAGACAGGGTATTGCGGGCCTTACCTGATTGAGATGTGGAGCGAGACGTCTGACGACCCGGCAGCGGAAGTGGCAAACGCGCGAGACTGGGTGCGCGAGCGTATGGCACGAGCAGGTTTGCTGGAGGTGGAACATGCTTAAGCTTAAACAGCAGGTCTTTGAAGCCAATATGGATTTGCCGCGCTATGGCCTGGTAACGTTCACCTGGGGTAACGTCAGCGCGATTGACCGAGAGCGCGGCCTCATCGTCATTAAACCCAGCGGAGTGGCGTATGAGACCATGAAGGTCGACGATATGGTTGTCGTGGACCTTGAAGGAAACGTCGTAGAGGGACAGTGGCGTCCTTCTTCGGATACCGCTACCCATCTGGCGCTTTATCGACGTTATCCCTCCCTCGGCGGGGTAGTGCATACCCACTCAACCCATGCCACCGCCTGGGCACAGGCTGGGCTTGCCATCCCGGCGCTGGGCACGACGCACGCGGATTACTTCTTCGGGGATATTCCCTGCACGCGCGCGTTAACGCAGGCCGAGGTGGACGGCGAGTACGAGCTCAACACCGGCAAGGTGATTATCGAAACGCTGGGTGAGGCAGAACCGCTGCATACGCCGGGAATTGTGGTGTACCAGCACGGTCCGTTCTCCTGGGGTAAAGATGCTCACGACGCGGTGCATAATGCTGTGGTGATGGAAGAGGTGGCCAAAATGGCGTGGATTGCCCGCGACATTAATCCACAGCTTCAGGGGATTGATGATTACCTGATGAACAAGCATTTCATGCGCAAGCACGGCCCGAATGCCTATTACGGGCAGAAGTAAATAAGTGCTCTGGAATACCGAAAAACAGTTGTAACCGGTGGTATTTCAGAGCCATTTACAAAAAAAAAGCCCCCGGGCAGGGGGCAACGTAAACTATGGCTATGTTCTCGTTGTTGGCTTTCCTGGTGCTAGCGTTAAAGCGTTATCGGTAAATGTCTGCACTGGCGTGCATATTGCCGTTGCTGCCGGGCTCACGGATTAACATCACGTGGTAATAGGTTGCGCCCTGTGCATCGGTCTCTTCATTTAGTGCCTGATCTGCTTCGCTTTCAGTGGCGAAATTATGATTGATATAGATTACGCCTAAGCTTTGCACATCATCCATGTTCCTGGCCTGCCGGCCGTCTATTTTGATGGCTGCCATCGCGTTTGCACTGAGCAAAAGCGCAGCCATAATGGCTAATGCGATTTTTTTCATGATATGCGCTCCACGACTGCGTGCTGTGAGAGAGGGGATACTCCTTCTTTAATTCAGGTGTTCTCTGATTAAAGTGTAATCATTCATACGGCGGGGATGCGTGACCATTTCTGATGCAGTTGTTCAAAAAAACAACGCTTCCTGGTGTGTTCAATTTTAAATCACCCACTTAGACCCGCTTTACGCTTTGTGCGAATTATTTGTGCAATCAGCTTGAGTTTCCAGGGGCGCGCAAGTATTATGACGCGTCAATTTTTCAGCCGACCTTTAACACGTTCCTTGCCTCCCCGGGCCTCGGCTGACCCAGACAGGAGGCTGAATAATCCGTAAGGAGCAATTCGATGCGTCATTACGAAATCGTTTTTATGGTCCATCCTGACCAGAGCGAACAGGTTCCGGGTATGATCGAGCGTTACTCTGCTGCCATCACTGGTGCAGAAGGTACGATCCACCGTCTGGAAGACTGGGGCCGCCGTCAGCTGGCTTACCCGATCAACAAACTGCACAAAGCACACTACGTTCTGATGAACGTTGAAGCGCCGCAGGAAGTGATCGATGAGCTGGAAACTACCTTCCGCTTCAACGATGCCGTTATCCGCAGCATGGTTATGCGTACCAAAAACGCAGTTACCGAAGCATCTCCGATGGTTAAAGCGAAAGACGAGCGCCGTGAGCGTCGCGATGATTTCGCAAACGAAACCGCAGATGATTCTGATGCTGGGGATTCTGAAGAGTAATTTCTGATGACCAACCGTCTGGCGTTGTCCGGCATCGTATGCAGGGCTCCCCTTCGAAAGGTCAGTCCATCAGGAATTCCGCATTGCCAGTTCGTGCTTGAGCATCGTTCTGTGCAAGAGGAAGCCGGGTTTCACCGGCAGGCGTGGTGCCAAATGCCCGTTATTATTAGCGGACACGAAAACCAGGCCATTACTCACAGTTTAACGGTCGGTAGCGCAGTAATCGTTCAGGGGTTCATCTCTTGCCACAAGGCAAAGAACGGCCTGAGCAAAATGGTTCTGCATGCCGAGCAGATTGATTTGATAGATTCTGGAGACTAGCCATATGGCACGTTATTTCCGTCGTCGCAAGTTCTGCCGTTTCACCGCGGAAGGCGTTCAAGAGATCGACTATAAAGATATCGCAACGCTGAAAAACTACATCACCGAAAGCGGTAAGATTGTCCCAAGCCGTATCACCGGTACTCGTGCAAAATATCAGCGTCAGCTGGCTCGCGCTATCAAACGCGCTCGCTACCTGTCCCTGCTGCCGTACACTGATCGTCATCAGTAATCGGGCACGGTCCATTAATACGACTTTAAGAGGATAAGGTAATGCAAGTTATTCTGCTTGATAAAGTAGCAAACCTGGGCAGCCTGGGTGATCAGGTAAACGTTAAAGCGGGTTACGCTCGTAACTTCCTGGTTCCACAGGGTAAAGCTGTTCCAGCTACTAAGAAAAACGTAGAGTTTTTCGAAGCACGTCGTGCTGAACTGGAAGCCAAACTGGCTGACGTTCTGGCGGCTGCTAACGCTCGCGCTGAAGCAATCAACGCACTGGGCACCGTTACCATCGCGTCTAAAGCTGGCGACGAAGGTAAACTGTTCGGTTCCATCGGTACCCGCGATATCGCTGATGCAGTGACTGCAGCAGGCGTTAAAGTGGCTAAGAGCGAAGTTCGCATGCCGAACGGCGTTCTGCGTACCACTGGTGAGCACGAAGTTGACTTCCAGGTTCACAGCGAAGTGTTCGCTAAACTGGTTGTTAACGTTGTAGCTGAGTAATTTTTTACTCTGCTCACGTTGAAACGCCGGCCTTGTGCCGGCGTTTTGCTTTTTAAAGAACCAGGTTTTAACGCGCCCGGACAAAACTGCCGTCCGGCTGGCGGGTAAACAGCACCTGCTGACCATTTCCTGTATCAATCGTTAAGCCTGTCACCACACCGCTGGCATTCTGGCGAATCTGTACCATCTGACCATTCTGCAGGTTACTGAGCGGCTTACCCGCACCTTCCACTTTTGCCATGGCATACACGTCAGTCGGCGGCAGGTTGTGATCGCGGAAAAGCTGCGCCAGGGTTTTACCCGGCTCGACGCGATAGGAGCGCCACTGCTGCTCAATGCCCGTAGGCTGCTGAGCCTGTTGCTCTACCGGGGCAGAGGTTTGAGCCTGATCTTCCTGGACGGGCTCCGGTTCAACCGGCGCGACCTGACCCGGATCGTTCGAAGGGGTCACCAGCTGCGTTTGCATCGGCTGTGCATCAGGCTGCGGCCGCGTTTGCGACTGAATATCCAGCTGTGCATTGCGGGTGACAGGGGCGGTATCAACATCATCACCGCCGGAAGGAAGCAGGAAACCCACGATCACCATCAGCGCACCAATGATAATCCCTCTGCGATGCAGGGGAGGCAGCGGGTCCATAATGCGAAAATTGTCCGGCGCCTGCCAGATTTTCGCCAGGGTAGGTTTCAGTTCAAATCGCCCGGGCATGGCTCTCCTCCTGCTCCGCGTCTTTTTTATCCTGTGCATCGAAGTATAGTTTGCTAACTGCCTGAACGGCGTAGCAAACCCGACATCCGTGACATCAGTTCGGGATTAATCCTGGTTGTCTCTATTGTTTCTGTTTCGTCGCGGTTTGTCACCTTAACTTCAGACAAAGTTTTACCCATAAGGGCATGGCTGCTATGCTGCCCGCTACTTTAAATGTGATGGAAGGAAAACCCATGACCACCCCGACTTTTGACACTATCGAAGCGCAGGCAAGTTACGGTATCGGCTTGCAGGTAGGACAGCAGCTGAGCGAATCCGGCCTGGAAGGTCTGTTACCAGAAGCGCTGGTGGCGGGTATCGCTGACGCGCTGGAAGGTAAACAGCCTGCTGTTCCGGTTGACGTTGTTCACCGCGCACTGCGTGAAATTCATGAACGAGCTGACGCTGTGCGTCGCGCGCGTTTCGAAGAGATGGCGGCCGAAGGCGTGAAATATCTGGAAGAGAACCGTGAGCGTGAAGGCGTGAACAGCACCGAGTCTGGCCTGCAGTTCCGCGTGATCAACCAGGGCGACGGCGCAATCCCGGCACGTACCGACCACGTTCGCGTACATTATACCGGTAAACTGATCGACGGCACCGTGTTTGACAGCTCCGTGGCGCGTGGCGAACCGGCAGAATTCCCGGTCAACGGCGTGATCGCAGGCTGGATTGAAGCGCTGACCCTGATGCCAGTTGGCTCCAAATGGGAACTGACTATCCCGCACAACCTGGCTTACGGCGAGCGTGGTGCTGGCGCATCCATCCCGCCATTCAGCACCCTGGTATTTGAAGTCGAGCTGCTGGAAATCCTGTAATCGACTTTTCTTATTTCCTCTCTCCGTTCGGGGAGAGGAAAATAGTGATAAAACCTATAGTTACGACGTTATCAATATTTTATCTTGCAAACGAAACTTTTGCGTGTATTTTTGTGAGCTGTTTCGCGCTGTATGAGTGATATGACACTCACTTTCAACATATTATTAACATAATATCTAAATCATAGTATTCATCCCGCCGATTCTTACCTAATATCGATAAGCCCTTACAAGGGGAACGTCATCTTTTGACGTATTTAAAGGCCAGAAGAGCCTTAACAACACAGACAGGCATAAACAGGAAAAATTACATGGTAGATCAGGTCAAAGTCGCCGCTGCAGAAGAGGCGACGTCTGAACAGTCGCTACGGCGCAATCTCACAAACCGTCATATTCAGCTTATCGCCATAGGTGGGGCCATCGGGACCGGGCTGTTTATGGGGTCAGGCAAAACCATCAGCCTTGCCGGGCCGTCGATCATCTTCGTTTATATGATCATTGGTTTCATGCTGTTCTTCGTGATGCGGGCAATGGGTGAATTGCTGCTCTCGAACCTCGAATACAAATCCTTCAGCGACTTCGCGTCTGACCTGCTCGGACCATGGGCAGGCTATTTCACCGGCTGGACCTACTGGTTCTGCTGGGTTGTTACCGGTATGGCGGACGTCGTGGCGATTACCGCCTACGCACAGTTCTGGTTCCCGGGACTGTCAGACTGGGTGGCCTCGCTGGCGGTTATCGCTTTGCTGCTGAGCCTCAACCTCGCCACCGTAAAAATGTTCGGTGAGATGGAGTTCTGGTTCGCGATGATCAAGATTGTCGCTATCGTGGGGCTGATTGTTGTGGGCCTGGTGATGGTACTGACGCACTTCCAGTCGCCAACCGGCGTACAGGCGTCATTTACCCATCTGTGGAATGACGGCGGCTGGTTCCCGAAAGGCATCAGCGGCTTCTTTGCCGGCTTCCAGATTGCGGTGTTCGCGTTTGTGGGCATTGAGCTGGTGGGAACCACGGCGGCCGAAACTAAAGATCCCGAGAAGTCTCTCCCGCGCGCCATTAACTCGATTCCGGTTCGTATCATCATGTTCTACGTCTTCGCGCTGATCATCATTATGTCCGTGACGCCGTGGAGCTCCGTGGTGCCGAGCAAGAGCCCGTTCGTTGAACTGTTTGTGCTGGTAGGGCTGCCCGCTGCGGCAAGCCTGATTAACTTCGTCGTGCTGACCTCTGCGGCGTCGTCCGCGAACAGCGGCGTGTTCTCAACCAGCCGTATGCTGTTTGGTCTGGCGCAGGAGGGCGTGGCGCCGAGCGCCTTTGCGAAACTGTCTAAGCGTGCGGTACCGGCGAAAGGGCTGACTTTCTCCTGCATGTGCCTGCTGGGCGGCGTGGTCATGCTCTACGTGAACCCAAGCGTGATTGGCGCGTTCACCATGATCACCACGGTCTCTGCAATCCTGTTTATGTTCGTCTGGACCATTATTCTCTGCTCGTACCTGGTGTACCGCAAACAGCGTCCACACCTGCATGAGAAGTCGATCTACAAGATGCCGCTGGGCAAGCTGATGTGCTGGGTGTGCATGGCGTTCTTCGTGTTCGTGCTGGTGCTGCTGACGCTGGAAGATGATACCCGTCAGGCGCTGATTGTTACGCCGCTGTGGTTTATCGCGCTGGGGCTGGGCTGGGTGTTTATCGGTAAGAAACGTATGGCAGGCGTAAGATAAAAGCAAAACGGCAACTTCAGTTGCCGTTTTTAGTTTTTGCACCCTCTCCCTGTGGGAGAGGGCATCAGGCCGCAGCGGCTTTTTTCATTCCCCAGCTAATGCCCGCGGGAACAACACGTTGTTCTCAAGACTGATGTGTTCCATCAGGTCATCGATCATCTCGTTAATGCCGTTGTACATCGCTTTCCAGGTGGTGCACGCCTCTGGCGGCGGTGTGACGTTGTGGGTGGTGTGTTTGATCACTTCCAGCAGTTCGCCCGCATCATCATGCTCGCTTTCCATCACGCTAATCGGACCCATTGCCTGGCTGCCCATTCCCTGTTTAATCATCGGGAAGAGGATCTGTTCTTCTTTCATCATGTGGCTGGAAAGCTCTTCGTGCAGCATGGTCAGATATTTCGCCAGACCGCGGGGTACGGAAGGTTTGTCAGCATGTACGCGCTCGACTTTGGTCGCCTGCAGGATCAGCTCCGGCAGTTGCTCCCGGTGGCGATCGTGGTAACGCACAATGATGTGGTCGATGATTTCTGCGAGCGGGGCGGTACGCCAGTCTTTATCAACAGGCTGTTCGGCCAGTTGCGCCAGCTCTGCTTCAATCACCTCCACATCCAGCTCCTTACGTGAGGCCGCTCGCGCGAGGGTTTGCTTACCGCCGCAGCAGTAATCCATATCGTATTTACGGAACAGCGCAGAAGCGCGAGGGATGGAGAGCGCCAGCTCGCCGAGGGGTTGGTCGCGAAAGGCCATAGCAGTTACCTCGTCATCAAGAATATAAGATGCATATTAAATGCATCTTTAAGGCGACGCTATAACCCTTTAGAGGGAAGGGTAAAAGTGAGACGTAAGTCACAAAAAAATTATCCGGGTTAACGCCCTGAATGGACTCAGGAAAGTGGTTTAGAAAGTTTTTAAAGGTGGAGAAACAGTAAACAACCCGCCTTGCCTGCCGATATATCCACGTCAGACAAACCTGCATATAACAAAGGCAACGTATGTTTAAACGTATAAAAGTTATTACTCTTCTTATTTCGGTGCTGCTTGTACTCGGCATCATGCAAGTGATTTCCGCGGGGATCTTTATCAACGCGCTGAACAACGATAAAGACAATTTCACCGTGTCGCAGCTCTCCAGCAAGAATGTGGCGGAGTTTACCGATGCGTGGATCAGCCTGAACCAGGCGCGCGTGACGCTGAACCGTGGGATGCTGCGTCTGCAAAGCAGCATGGCTTCGCAGATTAACGGTGGTCAGCTCAATGAGCTGGTCAACACCGCGAAAAATCTGCTGGCTGATGCGCAGGTCCATTACGATAAATACTATGCCCTGCCGAATACGCCGGGCCTGGACGAGAATCTGGCGAAGCGACTGGAGGAGCAATACCGTATTTACTCCTCAACGTTGACGCAAATGAACGTGCTGCTGGGCCAGGGCAATCTGGAAGACATGTTCAAGCAGAACGCTGAGCAAAAACAGACTGCGATGCAGGCGGTTTATCGCGAGTGGCGCGAAGCACAGGCAACGCTTACCGATAAAGGCATCCAGGACAATGAAAGCGACTACAAACGCATTCTGTGGATCCTCTCTGCTGTAATGCTGTTGGTCATTGTGGTGATTATTTCCAGCTGGATCGCCATGCGTCGCGTGCTGCTGCTGCCTCTGGAAGAGGTGATCAACCATATTCGCGCCATTGCGGCAGGGGACTTAACCCAGCCGATTCAGGCTGACGGTAAGAACGAAATGGCGATCCTGGCGCGCAACGTGCAGGAGATGCAGACCTCGCTGGCGAATACCGTTGGCGTGGTGCGTGAAGGTGCCGACACCATCTACACCGGAGCCGGTGAAATTTCTGCCGGGAGTAACGACCTTTCTTCCCGTACTGAGCAACAGGCGGCTTCCCTGGAAGAAACGGCAGCCAGCATGGAACAGCTGACGGCCACCGTGAAGCAGAATGCCGATAACGCCCGTCAGGCTTCCCGTCTGGCACTGGATGCCTCCTCAACGGCGAAGAAGGGCGGGAACGTGGTGGAAGGTGTCGTGCGCACGATGGACGAAATCGCCACCAGTTCCAGTAAAATTGCGCAAATTACCAACGTAATCGACGGTATTGCTTTCCAGACCAACATTCTGGCGTTGAACGCGGCGGTAGAGGCTGCGCGTGCAGGTGAACAGGGCCGTGGCTTTGCGGTGGTCGCAGGGGAAGTACGTACCCTCGCCCAGCGCAGTGCTCAGGCGGCGAAAGAGATCAAAGCGCTGATCGACGATTCCGGCGAGCGCGTGAACGCCGGCTCGCAGCTGGTTAACGAAGCCGGGGCGACGATGGCGGAGATCGTCAATGCGGTCACCCGCGTGACGGACATTATGGGCGAGATCGCCTCAGCCTCTGACGAGCAGAGCCGCGGTATCGACCAGGTGGGCCAGGCGGTGGCTGAAATGGATCGCGTGACCCAGCAGAACGCCTCGCTGGTCGAGGAATCTGCGGCCGCGGCGGCCGCGCTGGAAGATCAGGCTGCACGCCTGAATGACGCGGTGGCTGTGTTTAAAATTACCCGTAATCAGGCGGTCAAAGCCGCGCCGGTGAAAACCTACGTGCCGAAAGCGCAGCCCGCAGCGAGCGTGCCTGAAGCGAACTGGGAAACGTTTTAACCTGGTGCCGGGTGGCGCTGACGCTTACCCGGCCTACAAATCGCTCCGTGTAGGCCGGGTAAGGCGTAGCCGCCACCCGGCAAAAATCACACTTCTGATGCTGACACAACCCTCGGTTTTTCCGGCTTCGCTCTCACCGCCATCACCACCCCAACGACCAGCAACACAATCCCACAGGCCGTTAATACAGGCGGTACGCTCTGGCGCATCAGGAAGGTATAAAGCAGCCCGGCCAGGGTTTCGAAAACAATCAGCGGCCCCAGGATCACCGTTGGCAGTTTCTGGCTGGCAATGTTCCAGCACAGCGCGCCCACCCAGGAACACAGCACCGCAATCGCCACCATCAGGGCAACAAATACCCACGGTCTGGGTCCGAAGGGTTGGGCGAAATCGGGCTGTTGATGGCCTAACCAGAGGCACGCCCCAACATATCCCAGCAGTGAAACGGGCAATGTGACCAGGGCCTGAGCCGTCGCCCACATCATCGGATGCTTGTCCGGGTTCTCACGCAGCCAGCGCGCATTGCGCAGGGCATACCATGCCCAACACGCCACGGAAACGAACGCCAGCAGAATGCCGGAGCCGTAACGCCACAGATCAAAGTCCTCCAGCCCATGACGCAGCTCGGCAATATTGACGCATATTAGCCCTACGGCGGTACACAACAGCGCAGGCACCATTTTTGGCCACGCCAGTTTGCCATCGCGGTGGCTATAGAGCAGGTTAGCAAAGATGGGGATGACAACCGGCAGTGTGCCGATAATCATGGTCGAGACCGGGGCCCCGGTGCGTTGAATGGCACTCGCCAGGCAAACGTAATAGATGAGGTTGCCCATCATGGTCAGCGCCAGCGCGGTGCGCCAGTCCTGACGGCTAAGCTGACGCAGGCGCGCGCGTCCCAGCCATGCCAGAGGTAAGGCTATCAGCCCCAGCGCCAGATAACGTCCGGTCGACTGCAGTATTGCCGGGTATTCGGGCAAGATCAGCGGGCCAACAAAAATCAGCCCCCACATCATCCCTGCCAGCAGGGCATACAACACGCCACTAATCATTTTTCCATCCCTATTGCTTCACGTTGCGCTCAGTGTAGGAGGGGCAAATGCGCGCGTATTGTATGAGATTGCGCATTAGCGCCGGGTGACCTGCTTCTGGTAGCGCACGGGCGTAATGCCGTAGCGGCGGGTAAATGCCCGGGTCAAATGTGACTGGTCGGTCAGCCCCGTCGCCGCAGCGACCTCAGCTGCGGGCATGCCGTGGGTGAGGAACGTTTTGGCGCGCCACAGGCGGATAGCCATCAGCATCTGGTGCGGCGTAACGTGGAAATGGGCTTTGAACTGGCGCTGAAAATGATACGGACTGAGCGAAACGACGTTGGCCAGTTCATCCAGCGTCAGGGAGTGCATATAGTTGTCATGCAGATACTCGCGCACACGTTCGAAGCGGTGCGCACCTTCCTGAACCACCGGCGCGTGATGGGCCAGGGGCTGAAAGGTCTCAATCAGATCCAGCAATAATCCTTTTTGCGCCAGCGGATCGTCCGTATGCCACAGGCCGTAGATGAGCCTGCCGATTTGCTGCGAGCGATGGGGGTCAAAACGGGTCACCTCGCTGAACCACCAGTGCCGGAGGCCGGTTACCTCTTCCAGCAGATCGGGTTCGATATAGACCATCCGGTAGCGCCAGCCGCCTTCGGTGGCTGATTCCCCGGTGTGGATCTCGTCCGGGTTCATGGTAACGACGGATTTCTCCGGCGCGAGGTGCTGGGTACCGCGATAGCGAAAACGTTCGGCACCGGTTTCAATCGTGCCGATCCCGAAGGCTTCATGGGTGTGAGGCTCAAAGGCGTAGCGGGATATATGCGCGTGATAGAGTTCGATGCCCGGCACCTGCGCCAGATGGCGAAAGCGCGCGCTGTCTCTCTCATCAATGAACTGTTCCGGTACGCCTTGCACGTTGAGCCTCCTCGTGGTCATCGCTTCATTATCAGAGATGACCCGAGGGGATGCCACAAAAAATAACCAATCCGTAACAATTACAGAATGGCTTTAATGCTCTCCGCCAGCGGTGTGGTCGGGCGGCCGATCAGTGTGCTCAGGGTATGGCTGTCGTCAAACAGGCCGCCTTTGGATGCACCCACGTCGGAGTCCGCGAGCATATCCGCCAGCCCCGCAGGCAGACCCACCCCCTTCAGCGCGGCGGCAAAATCGGCTTCGCTGAGATTCTGATAGGTCACCGGCTTCCCGCTCTGCTTGCTCAGCTCAGCCGCCAGCTCGCTCAGCGTCCAGCCGTGGTCGCCAGCCAGTTCGTATACCTTGCCAGCATGACCCTCTTCAGCGATCACTTTGGCTGCGGCGGCGGCGTAGTCTGCACGGGTTGCAGAGGCAATTTTGCCTTCGCCTGCCGCACCTATAAACACGCCATGCTCAATCGCCGGTGGCGCGCTTGCCAGATAGTTTTCGGTATACCAGCCATTGCGCAGCAGGGCATAAGGAATGCCGGACGCCGCCAGCGCTTTCTCCGTCTCGACGTGTTCAACGTGCAGGCCCAGCGGGGAGCGATCCGCATGCAGCAGGCTGGTGTAGGCGATGAATTTCACGCCAGCGGCTTTGGCGGCGTTAATGACGTTCTGATGTTGGGTTGCACGCTGGCCGACTTCGCTGGAGGAGATCAGCAGCAGCTTATCCACGCCGCTCAGCGCGGCGGTGAAGGCGGCTTCGTTCGTGTAATCCGCCTGACGAACTACAATTCCCTGCTGGCTTAAGGCGTCGGCTTTCGCCGGGTTACGGACAATGGCGACAATCTCGTTTGCCGGAACCGTTTTCAGCAGTTCTTCAATAACGTATTGGCCAAGCTGGCCGGTAGCGCCGGTAATCGCAATCATGATGAATCTCCTTCGTGTTTGTCTGGTGTTATGGCACACTAGCACCATAGCTAACTTTTAGTAAGTACGTACAAAAAGGTAAGTATGAAAACAACGATACCGACACTCAGCGAACAAATGCGCGATGGCAACCTCTTTGCGGAACAGTGTCCTTCCCGGGAGGTGCTCAAACACGTTACCAGCCGCTGGGGCGTGCTGATTCTGCTGGCCCTGCGTCAGGGAACGCATCGCTTCAGCGATCTGCGCCGCAAAATGGGCGGGGTAAGCGAAAAGATGCTGTCCCAGTCGCTTCAGGCGCTGGAGCAGGACGGGTTTGTCGATCGCGTGTCATATCCGGTTGTGCCGCCGCACGTAGAGTATAGCCTGACGCCGATGGGGATTGAGGTCAGTGAGAAAGTAGCTGCGCTGGCGGACTGGATTGAGGTGAATACGCCGAAGGTGATGGCGAATCGGGACGATCGGGCGGCGTGACATGCCGGGGGGCGGCTTCGCCTTACCCGGCCTACCCGATCTCGTAGGTCGGGTAAGCGAAGCGCCACCCGACACAATCACCGCGACTTGCTTAGGTCAACCTGATAAATCGCGAAGCCAATA
Source organism: Enterobacter cloacae complex sp. IR5458 (assembly GCF_049238025.1). Lineage (NCBI taxonomy): Bacteria > Pseudomonadati > Pseudomonadota > Gammaproteobacteria > Enterobacterales > Enterobacteriaceae > Enterobacter > Enterobacter cloacae complex sp. IR5458. The sequence goes on along the minus strand of NZ_JBMKIF010000010.1, from coordinate 66,434 downwards.
TCATCGGTCGCCACCTTCTTCATCGGATACTGCGCCTTATCCTTAATGAACGCGGCGGCCTTATCGGACGGTGACGTTTCAAAGCGGATATCCAGTTTCGTATCGCTGTGGATCGGTGCCAGGCGCCAGTTGTTATCCACGGCCGGGTGAATTTCGCCCGCCTTCTTCGACTCAGCACTGATCCACGCCGCCAGTACCGAGCGGTTTTCGTCCGGTGAAGCAAAGGCGATGTGGTTATCTCCCGTACCGGCAAACTTACCGCCATAGGCGCGGTAGTTATTGGTTACCACCAGGAAGGTGGCATTCGGATCGATCGCCTTACCGTTGAAGGTCAGGTTTTTGATGCGCTCGGCCTGCGGGTTAATGGCCTGGCACTCGCCGTCATATTTCGCGGGTTGGGTAACGTCAATCTGATAATTCACGCCATCGATCACGTCAAAGTTATAGGTTCGGAAGCTATCCCAGTTAATCAGCGACTGCGGTTTACTGCTCTTCGGATCGATCTGGTTAAACTGTCCGGCAGAGCACTCCAGCCATTCCTTCACTTCTTTACCCGTCGCTTTCACCACTACCAGCGTGTTCGGATAGAGATAGAGATCGGCGGCGTTACGGAACGTCAGCTGGCCTTTCTCAACTTCGACATAGCTTGCCGGGTCGTTCTTACGCCCGCCAACTTTGAATGGCGCAGCGGCAGACAGCACCGGCAGTTTTGCCAGATCCGGATCGCCCTGAACAAAGTGTTCGGCATAGGCCTTCTGCGCCATGTTGACGACCTGAACGGTTGGGTCATCCTGCACCAGCGCCAGGAAGCTATACATATTATCGGCGGATTGGCCGATCGGCTTGCTGACGAATTCGCGGGTGGCGTCGTGATCGTGCTTCAGCACGTCGACCAGTTTTTTATCTTCAGCGGCCAGTGATTTTTTAGCCGCAGCGTCGTAAATCGGACGCGCCTCTGCTTTTGACTGAGTGACCTTCCAGCTGCCGCCGTCGTTATTGAGTACCAGATCCACCACCCCAAGGTGGTCGCCCCACATGCCCGGCATCACCGACGGCACGCCATTGAGCGTCCCTTTCTCGATGTCTGCGCCCTTAATGCTGGCAAAGTCCTTACCCGGGAAGACCGCGTGGGCGTGGCCGAACAGGATCGCATCGACGCCCGGGACTTCACTCAGATAATAAACGGAGTTTTCCGCCATGGCCTGATACGGGTCGGCGGAGAGTCCCGAGTGCGCAACCACCACCACCAGAGCGGCCCCTTTTTCGCGCATTTCCGGCACGTATTTGCGCGCAGTTTCGGTAATATCGTTAACGGTCACTTTACCGTCGAGGTTGGCTTTATCCCAGGTCATGATTTGCGGCGGCACGAAGCCGATATAGCCGATTTTAAGCGTCTGTTTTTTACCGTCCCGATCGACAACCTCGGTCTCTTTAATCAGATAGGGGGTAAAGAGCGGCTTCTGCGTCTTAACGTCGATGATGTTGGCGTTAACGTAGGGGAATTTTGCGCCAGCCAGCGCATCGTGCAGGTACTTCAGGCCGTAGTTAAATTCGTGGTTGCCCAGGTTGCCGACGGCATAATCCAGCGTATTCATCGCCTTATAAACGGGATGGATCTCGCCTTTCTTTAGACCCTTCGCGGCCATGTAATCCCCGAGTGGACTACCCTGAATAAGATCGCCGTTGTCCACCAGCACGCTATTTTTCACTTCACCGCGCGCGGCATCGATCAAACTTGCCGTGCGGACCAGGCCGAATTTTTCGGTAGGGGTATCTTTGTAGTAATCGAAGTCCATTATGTTGCTGTGCAGATCGGTCGTTTCCAGAATACGCAGATCTACCGTCGCCGCCTGCACGCTCGCTGCAATCAGCGTCGCCAGAAGCGTTGCACTAAACTTAATCATCAGAGGAGTCCTTTTTTCGATCCATGCCACAAAAGAGTATGTATCTATAGCGTGTTGCTTACAGAAATGTGAATCCTGACAGAAAAAAGCGTACTGAAACCGGAATTGCTTCACAGATAGCGGAATTGTTCACATTACGATATAACTAAAACAATGAGTTAACCTCACTGCGTTAACAAAGAGGTGGAGAATGCTAGATAAAATTTGTCAACTCGCACGGGATGCGGGGGATGCCATCATGCAAGTGTATGACGGTGCAAAACCGATGGAGGTCGTCAGTAAAGCGGACGACTCCCCGGTCACGGCGGCGGATATCGCTGCGCATAAGGTCATTATGAACGGTTTACAGGCGCTGACGCCGGACATCCCCGTTCTGTCTGAAGAAGCGCCGCAGAGCTGGGATGAACGCCAGAACTGGCAGCGCTACTGGCTGGTCGATCCGCTGGACGGTACCAAAGAGTTCATCAAGCGCAACGGGGAGTTCACCGTTAATATCGCCCTGATTGAAAAGGGAAAGGCGGTGCTCGGCGTGGTTTACGCCCCGGTGATGAAGGTGATGTACAGCGCGGCGGAAGGTAAAGCCTGGAAGGAGGAGTGCGGCGTTCGTAAGCAGATCCAGGTGCGCGATGCGCGCCCACCGCTGGTGGTGATTAGCCGCTCGCACAGCGACAGTGAACTGCAGGAGTACCTGCAGCAGCTGGGGGAACACCAGACGACGTCGATTGGTTCATCGCTGAAATTCTGCCTGGTGGCGGAAGGACAGGCGCAGCTTTATCCGCGCTTTGGGCCGACTAACGTCTGGGATACGGCGGCAGGGCACGCGGTTGCAGCGGCCGCCGGGGCGCATGTTCATGACTGGCAGGGCAAGCCGCTGGACTATACCCCGCGTGAATCCTTCCTCAACCCCGGCTTCCGCGTCTCGATTTATTGAGCCAACAGCTTGTGCAGCAGGGCGACGACCTGCTGCACCTCTTCCTGGGTCAACGCGCCGTCTTTCACCCACTGGACGCGACCTTCCTTATCCAGCACGATAATCGCGGAACTCTCTTCCTCCAGCTGCCAGGCCTTACGGGTGACTCCGTTGCTGTCGACGATAAACTGCGACCACGGATAGAGCTTCTTATTACTCTCAAGGCTTGAACGCACAAACATCCCGGAGCCGGGAATCGCGTCATCGGTGTTCACAATCGTGGTGGTCTGGTAGCGATCGTGCGGGAATTTTGCGGCCTTGATCGCTTCCACCAGGTTGGCATTTTTCTCTTTTGCAGATGTACGACCGGCAATATGTTGTACAACTCTCACTTTGCCTGCGAGCTGCGCGCTATTCCAGGCTTTATAGCTAAACTTATCATTGTCGAGAATCAATTCTCCCCGGTCAGCAATGCCGACTGGCGGGACACGTTGTCCTTTTTCAATGTTGTGAGCGCAAGCCCACAGGGGCAGCAGCAGACAAGCTGCTGCAAGGATGTTACGTAGGGTCATGGCGTTTCCTTATTGTTTGCAGGTGATCCGACCACTTGGTCTTACGCTTTTAATCATAAGTGCGATCAATGTGGTTTTCCCGCAATCCCAATGCCAGTTTGCGGGTGAACGCACATATCCATGAAAAAACGACGGCTTATACTGCTCTCAGTCACGCTTTGCAAAGATTATTCTGAATAATTGTAATCAAACGGTAAATAAACTTATGCACACTGGGTAACACCGTAGTTCTGGTCTATAGTCATTGGGCATCAAAATTTGCGCTCAGGACAGTCGGGCCGATTGTGGCACCGCAAGAGCGTATGATTCGCAGGAGATACAAGAATGAAAATTTTCCAACGCTACAACCCGCTTCAAGTGGCGAAGTACGTGAAGATCCTGTTCCGTGGACGGTTGTACATCAAGGATGTTGGCGCTTTTGAATTTGATAAGGGCAAGATCCTTATCCCAAAAGTGAAGGACAAACAGCACCTGTCTGTGATGTCCGAAGTCAACCGTCAGGTTATGCGTCTGCAAACTGAGATGGCTTAACCAACGTGCTATGCAGTAGTTAAAAAGACGGCTCCCAATGGGAGCCGTTGATGTATATGGGTCTTACGCCGACACCTTCTCTTCTGCGTCAGGCATCCGCGGCACCAGCACGGTCGGTTTGTTGTCGATGCGCGTCACCAGCAGCTGGTCGATGCGGTAGTTATCAATGTCCACCACCTCAAACTTATAGCCGGAGAACTTCACCGAATCGGTACGTTTCGGGATTTTGCGCAGCATAAACATCATAAAGCCGCCGATGGTTTCGTAATTACCGGACTGCGGGAACTCGTCGATGTCCAGCACGCGCATGACGTCTTCAATCGGTGTACCGCCATCAATCAGCCACGAGTTATCGTCACGCTGAACAATCTGCTCCTCCAGCCCCTGGCCCACCAGGTCGCCCATCAGCGTGGTCATCACGTCGTTCAGCGTAATGATCCCCACCACCAGCGCGTATTCGTTCATGATGACGGCGAAGTCTTCCCCGGCGGTTTTGAAACTTTCCAGCGCTTCCGAGAGCGTCAGGGTGTCTGGCACGATCAGGGTGTTGCGGATCTGCACGCCGCTGTTGAGCGCCAGGCTCTGGTTTGCCAGCACGCGGTTGAGCAGGTCTTTGGAGTCGACGTAACCGATGATGTGGTCGATATCTTCATTACAGACCAGGAACTTAGAGTGCGGATGCTGTGCCACTTTGTTCTTCAGGCTCTGCTCATCCTCATGCAAATCGAACCAGATAATGCTTTCACGGCCCGTCATGGAAGAGGGCACGGTACGGGATTCCAGTTCGAATACGTTCTCAATGAGCTCGTGTTCCTGCTTACGCAGCACCCCGGCCAGCGCGCCAGCTTCCACCACCGCATAGATGTCGTCAGAGGTGATGTCGTCTTTACGCACCATGGGCAGCTTGAAGATGCGGAAAATCACGTTTGCCAGGCCGTTGAAGAACCATACCAGCGGACGGAACACGAACAGGCAGAAGCGCATCGGGTTGATGATACGCAAAGCCACAGCTTCTGGCGCAATCATACCGATGCGTTTCGGGGTCAGGTCAGCGAAGAGGATGAACATGCCGGTAACCAGCGTGAAGGAGAGAATAAAGCTCAACTGCTCGGCCAGTTCGGCGGACATGTACTGCACAAACAGGCTGTAAAACGCCGGCGAAAACGCTGCATCGCCCACGATACCGCCGAGAATGGCGACCGCGTTCAGGCCAATCTGCACCACGGTGAAGAAGGTGCCGGGGTTCTCCTGCATTTTGAGAATGCGGGAGGCGTTGATGTTGCCTTCATCAGCAAGCAGCTTCAGTTTGATTTTACGGGAGGCGGCCAGCGAAATCTCCGATATCGAGAAAAATGCACTGACGGCAATCAGACAAAGTATTACTAAAATACTGTTTAACATAGTTTATCCGGCTTCTCGCCAGATCCTCAGAAGGGGAATTGATACCATTTGTGTGAAAACACGTAGAACGTCAGCCCGTAGCGTTGAGCTGATTATTTCAGCGGGTAGTATAGCGTAAAGAGATGTAAATCTGCCAGAGGTCACATTTTGGCATAAAAACAGACCGGACAGTGGAGTGCTGCCCGGTCTGCGCGGTTATTTCACGGGAGATAAATGGGCGCTTCCCACCGTCTGTCGTGTGGCGTCGCCTCCCCACACCTGGTCATACTCGTATCCGGTTAACTGTTTGATGATCACCCGAGTCCTGGCGTCGCAGTCGCGGTAATCTCCGCCCAGTTTCCGCCGGGCAATCTCCTTGAGAAGCAACTTATGCGTCTCGCGGGTGAGCTTAAACTTGTAGGTAGTGAAGAAACTCACCGCCAGAAGCGCCGCGGTGGCAAAAATCATCAGGCCGATAATGGCCCCCAGCGCGCTTTCCGGTTGTGCGCCACTGCCTTTCACGAAACCGGACTCCTGCAACACCAGACCAATAATCATGATGGCAATAGCCACGGTACTTTTGCGGGTCAGGACCATCACACCGGCAAAAATCCCTTCGCGGCGCTGCTGCGTCACCATCTCGTCGATATCCGGAATGAAGCTGTAGATATTCCACGGAATGTAGTAAAGGCCGGAGCGGGCGGCACCCAGCAAGATAAAGACCGCCGAGAACAGCAGCGTCGGCACCTGCGTTTCGGTAAGGTAGACCGTAAACAGGAATACCAGCACGCAGAAAATACAGCCGTAGGAGAGGCGGAGCGCGGCGGAAGGAGTCACATTCAGCCGGTTCAGCAACAGCATAAACCCGTACGTGCCCGGCACCGAGGCGAAGGCCGCAATGCTCAGCCAGCCAGATACCGCTGCCGCATCCTGGCTCAGGCAATACACGACATAATAGGTAAAGACCGAACCGAATACGTCCATCGCCGTAAACGAAAAGATATAAATAATGATATGCAGCCGGAACGCGCGAATGCGGAATGAAGAAAAGAGATCCAGAACCAGATATTTCAGGTGATTGAGTATCCCGCTGCTGCGCTGGTTATCCACTTTAAAATCGGACTCCTGCTGCACATCTTTGGCTTCCCAGGTGGTGTACCAGGTAATAAATACCGCAATGCAAAATACGCAGGAAAATATCAGCCCGGTAAGGGTATAGGTAAACGGATTATCTTTACCCGTGAACTGCATAATGACGCCGGGGACGGAAACCGCAAGAAATCCCCCGAGCTGAGAGCAGATCATGCGCACGCCGGAAAGGCGGCTACGCTCTTCATAGCGGTTTGTCATTTCCGCTGCCAGCGTTTCCCACGGGACCAGCACCATCGCCGACAGCAGTTCAATCGAGAGATAGGTGCCCAGATAGTACCAGTAGCCCATGTCCGTCATCCACAGCAGGGCATACAAAAACATGAGCGGTGAGCTGAGTAATAAAAAGAAGCGGCGGCGGCCAAATTTACGTCCGAGCCAGGTATCACCGAAATTATCGGTGACGTATCCCATAATGGGGCTGAGGAGTGCGTCAATAACGCGGGCAATGGCGAATATTGAACCCGCTTCAATCACTGAGAGTCCGCAATAGGTGGTGTAAAAAAAGAGCAGCCAGGTGCCGATAATGGCAAAAGCGCCCCCGCCAAACAGATCGGTTACGCCGTAGCCAAGCGCTACGCCGTAACCAACTCTACGTTCAGTTGGTTTGACCATAATAATATCCAGTGTAGGGTAATGATTAACCTGTGTTTCAGGTCGTTTTTTTATTTACTGCTGGACGACACATTACGTTCTAATTATTGATATCTATCCATTTTCTTAATTGAGATGAGCGATAAAGGGCCTCCACAAGGGTGAGTGATTTCCCGGCAGCATGGATATCGGTGTAGTCCGTTTCCGGGTGATGAATGGCATGATAAAAACGGCGGATCGCCTGCTGGTGTCCCAGCCCCCAGTAGCTTTTGACCGAGCCGTCAGGAGAATCATCGGTGGCCAGCTTGCGATGTTCGCCCGGGGTGATGCGCCAGAGCACGTTGTCATTGAGCAGCAGCGAACCCCGTTCGCAATGGATCTCAAGCCAGAGGGGGGAATCCGTGGTATTGCAGTTGCTGGCATAAAACAGGCCACGCGCGCCGTTAGCAAAGTGCAGCGTCGCCATTGCGCTGTCCTCCCCTTCGGTTACGTCCGCCAGCTCACCGCTCTCCACCACGCCTTTCAGGCGCGTGACCCCGCCGGCGAACCACTGCATCAGGTCGAGGGTATGGATCGCCTGGTTGATCAGCAGACTGCCGCCTTCCGTTGCCAGCCGTCCACGCCACGGACTTTCGGTGTAATAGGCGCCCGACCGCGACCACGTCAGCACCGCTTTCATGCCGAGCATCTTCCCCAGCTCGCCCTCGCTTAACTCCTGTCGGATGCGCAGGCTGGTGGGATTGAGCCGGTTCTGATAGCAAACGCCGAGCAGGCCCGGCGCCTGGTCGACGGCCTGGACGATATCGCCGAATTCACTGCTGTTCATCCCCACCGGTTTTTCGCAGAACACATGCTTCCCGGCGGCGAGCGCCGCCAGAATCATACGTTTATGCTCGAAATGCGGCGTACAGATATGGACCACGTCGATGGCATCATCCAGCAGCATTTCCCGGTAATCCTGATAAAAACGGCACTGATAGGCCATCGCCAGCGTCAGTCCTTTAACGCTGTCGATATCCACCAGCGCGCGCAGCGCGACGTTGGGGATCTGGCGTAATGCATTCACATGGCAGCGGTGAATCGCGCCGGCACCGATAACCGCTGTGTTCAGGATCGTCATCGTTGCCTCCCGTTATGCCGTCGCGTTGGCCAGCATCTGAGCCTTCACGCAAAGCTCCGCCGCCTTGAAGGCGTGCGCCTGCGTCATGGCGTTTTCGGTCCGGTGCAGGCAGTCGAGGATCAGTTCACCAAAGAACGGGAACCCGACCTGTCCGGCGACGGGATAGCGGAATTCTCCCTCCTTGTTCACCAGGTAAACCACATCCTGCTCGCCGCGGGTTAAATCAACATATTTGCGGATTTCGATATAGCCTTCGGTGCCGAGCAGGGTCAGACGACCGTCGCCCCACGTTGAAAGCCCGTCCGGCGTAAACCAGTCGCAGCGGAAATAGCCGCTGGCACCGTTTTCCCCTTTCAGCATCGCGTCGCCGAAATCTTCGAAGGCGGGATACTGCGGGTGTTTAACGTTGCGAACCTGGCTTGCCACCACCGAGGCGTCGCTGTTGCCGGTATAAAAAAGGAACTGCTCAATCTGGTGACTGCCGATGTCGCAGAGAATGCCGCCGAAGTCGCGACGATCGTAGAACCACTCCGGACGACCGCTCCCTTCCCGGTGCGGACCGGTTCCCAGGGTTTGCACGACGCGGCCAATCGCGCCCTGCTGCACCAGTTGTCCGGCAAAGACCGCGCTCTCTACGTGCAGACGCTCGCTGTAATACACCGCGTATTTCTTCCCGGTTTGCGCCACCATTGCTTTGGCATCGGCCAGCTGTTCAAGGGTGGTGAGCGGCGCTTTATCCGTGAAATAGTCCTTACCCGCGGCCATCGCTTTCAGCCCCAGTGCACAGCGCCCGGACGGGATGGCGGCACCCGCCACCAGGCGCACCTCGTCGTCGTTGAGTATCACGTCCAGCGACGCCGCCACGTTGGCCTGCGGATATTGCTGGATGAATTTATCCACTTTCGCCGGGTCGGGGTCGTACACCCATTTCAGCGTGGCGCCGGCTTCAATCAGGCCGTTGCACATGCCGTAAATATGACCGTGGTCGAGTGCGGCAGCGGCAAAAACAAATTCACCTTCCCGGACAACCGGTTGCGGTTTACCTACCGGGGCGTAGTTCATTCCGTCTTTCTTGTTCATGATGACATTCCTCAATCCAGATCTTTTCCCAGGGGGATGGCACCGACTTCGCTGAAGTTGGCCACGCTTGCGGACTTCTCATAAAAACGGGGGGCGAGGGCGTTCGTCCCGCCGGTACGGTAAAACGGGTCATCGCGCTGAATCGGCAGCGGGACGACGGTGCGGGTAATGGCTGATTTATAAATTGCGGTAATCAGTTCGAGGGAACGCTTGCCCTGCAGGCCATCCACTAACGGTGCCGTGCCGTGCTCAATGGCATAAAGCAGGTCGTTAATCTGCCCGTGGTGTAGCGTCCATTCGAGTTTGCGGGTGTCGTGAAAAACCGCGTTGAGTTGCGCTTCTCGCGGCAGATCGTGGCTTTCCTGTGGGAAGCCGTTATCGGCGCTGACGCTGGCAAAGGCCTGCCACGGCGCGGAGATACGCGCTTTATCGCCCTGAATGATGATTTTCTGATCTTCCCCGTGGTGCACCACCGAGGCGGTAAGCTGCGTGAGCGCGCCGTTCGGGTATTTGAAGATCGCGGCGCTGAGGTCTTCCACCTCGGCATTGTCGTGCGCCACGTTGGTCATCATTGCCACGACCTCCGACGGGAAGCCGAGCATCCACTGGATGGCGTCGATATGATGTACCGCGTGGTTAAGCGTGCAGCCACCTCCCTCTTTTTCCCAGGTGCCACGCCACCACAGGTCGTAATAGCAGTGTCCGCGCCACCAGAACGAATCCACCTGCGCATGGCAGATTTTCCCCGCGAGGCCGGAATCCAGTGCGGCTTTTAAGCGCCAGAAAGCATCGGTAAAGCGGTTCTGAGCGATAATGGAGAGCGTCTTACCGCTGGCCTGCTGTGCGGCGATCATCGCGTCGCACTCTTCCAGCGAGGCGGCCATCGGTTTTTCGCACAGCACATGGCACCCCGCGCGCAGGGCATCAATGCTGATCTCCGCGTGAACATAGGGCGGCGTACAGACATCGACGATATCCACATCGGGCTCTGACGCCAGCATCTGCTGGTGGCTTGCGTACACGCGGGCATCCGTCAGGCCGTAGCGTGCTTTTTTCTCGTGGGCTTTTTCCGGGTAGATATCGACCAGCGCGACGATCCGGCAACGCTGACCAAACTGCAAATAGCCCTGAATATGGTTATGCGAGATATTCCCTGTTCCCACGATAGCAACATTTAACATCGTGTTTCTCCGCTGTTACCAGGTGCCAGAGGCGTCCAGCGTGATGCTGGCGGTCTCTTTAGCCACTGAGGTGCTAATACGCTGCTGAAGCAGGCGCAGATACTGTTTCTCGTTGAGCGGCAGGTCGACCCAGTCGTCTGTCCAGGTGGAGAGGTGCATGGCGTTGGAAAGCGTAAGCCCGCGGATCCCTTCCAGACCCGGCGCAATCAGCGGCTCGCCGCGCAAAATGGCGGCAGAGAAATTGGCGGTAATAACGTGATGTTCGCTGCATTCCGGGGCGACGGGGATGGAGACCTCCCAGCATTCGGGTTCACCAAAACCGTTTTGCCAGCGGGCATTGAAGGCGGTTTCGGATTCACGTAACCGCCAGTAGCGCAGTTTCCCCTCTTCGACGACCACCTTGCCGCGGTCGCCAACGATTTCCAGGCGGTTGGTCCCCGGTGTTTCCGCGACGGTAGTGATAAACACGCCCGTCGCGCCATTGGCGTACTCCGCATAGGCGGTGACCTCGTCTTCCACTTCGATATCGCGATGTTTGCCGAACTGGCAAAACGCGCGCAGACGGACCGGCATGCCGACCAGCCACTGCCAGAGATCGAGCTGATGCGGATCCTGGTTGAGCAAGACGCCGCCACCTTCCCCTTTCCAGGTGGCGCGCCAGCCGCCGGAGTTGTAGTAGCTCTGCGAACGATACCAGTTGGTGATGATCCAGTTGGAGCGGCGGATCTCGCCCAGCTCGCCGCTGTCGATAAGGTCTTTTACCTTCTGATAAAGCGGGTTCGGGCGCTGGTTGTACATGATGCCAAACACCACGTCGCACTCCCGGGCGCAGGCGTTCATCTCCTGCACCTGAGCCGTGTATACCCCCGCCGGTTTTTCACACAGGGTGTGAATGCCGTTGCGCATCGCCAGCATCGACAGGCGCGGATGCTCGTAGTGCGGCGTCGCGACAATCACCGCGTCGATAAGCCCGCTCTGGATCATCTCCTGGGCGTCATTGCACACGGGGAGATTGCCGACCAGCTGGCGAATGGCCGGATGCTTTTCCGGTGCATTATCGCAAACCGCCGTCAGGCACGCGTCGCTGACCGTACCCGCCAGTAAATAGCGCGCGTGGACCGTGCCGATATTACCTATTCCAATAATGCCAAAACGTACCTTATCCATGTCACACCTTAATTTCTGTTGAAAAGAAGTGATGACCGGAAAATAGGAAAGGCGAGCCGCAGCGACAATGTGTTTTTGTGAGAATACTCGCAAGGTGATTAAGTAATCTCCAAGCTTTCTGAAATTTGGTTTTAAAATCAAAAGGCTGTTTCTGCAAATATTTGCAAAAACTGAATGAGAGCGAGGTCACACTATGCCGGGCAGGTTAAAAATGGAGGAGATTGCGGCCCTGACGGGCTATTCCGTCAGTACGGTATCTCGGGTATTAAGCGGCAAATCGTATACCAGCGATAAAGCCCGGGAGGCGATCGTTCGTACTGCCAGAGAATTAGGCGTACTGGAGTCCATGGCGAGCGGCAGACTGTTAATTAACGGTATCGCTGTTTTTGCGCCAGAAAGAACCTTTCAGGGACGCGGCGATATTTTTTATCTGGAAGTCACAAAAGGGATTACTGAAGCCTGCGCGCGACACAATGTGTGGGTGAGCTGCTGTGGATTAGAAGAACAGCACGCCGACGTGAAATTATTTATGGAAAAGGCCAGCCAGAAGAATATTAACGCGATAATTATTATTGGGACTGATGATTCCACCATATTTAAACTGGCGAGCACGTTAAATAAGCCCTGCGTGTTAATTAATTCCGTTGATCGGGATCGGGAGCTGGATGCCGTGTCACCCGATCACCGGGCGATTGGGTTTACCGCCATGCAGTATCTTTTTGAGCAGGGACATCGGCGTGTGCTCACGCTCACCTGCCTGCGGCGAGAAACGCTTTACGCGCGTCTGGACGGCATTAAAGAGGCATACCGCCATTTTCACGTGGGCTTCGATCCCCAGCGTGATTTGCTCGTGACGGAGTGGTTTACCGCTGAAGAGGCTGAGCGGGCTTTGGATGAGTGGCTGATGAGCCATGATAGATCGCAGTGGCCGGAGGTGATTTTCCCGAACAGCACCAGCATGGTGGAAGGGGTAGTCAGGGCGTTAACCCGACACGGGCTGCGCGTTCCGGAAGATATTTCACTGATAACGACCGATTTTGCATGGAACCTGGCGCACCGTCTGGAAAAACCGGTCACGGGCGTGACGGTGCCCTGTCGGGAGCTGGGGATTGAAGCCGTTCACCTGCTGCAAACGCGGCTTAACCGACCGCAGGCGCCGGTCTTTAACCTGCTGTTGCAGGGAAAAGTGATGGATTACGGCTCGGTCTGTAATGCAACGCGCCACGCGGCTCGCGTGGCGCTGGAACGGTGATCAGGCCAGCTGAGGCGGCAGGCAGACGCCGATGCCTCCGATACCGCAGTAGCCGTATGGGTTTTTGTGCAGGTACTGCTGATGATCGTCCTCGGCATAGTAGAACGGTTTCGCGGTGGTGATTTCGGTTGTCACGTCACGCGTATCGCCCGCTTCCCGCATGGCCTGCTGGAAACGCTCAAGGCTGGCGCGGGCGGCAGCATCCTGCTCAGGCGTGAGCGGATAAATGGCCGAGCGGTACTGTGTGCCGTGGTCGTTGCCCTGACGCATACCCTGCGCCGGATCGTGGTTTTCCCAGAAAACCTGCAGAAGCTGCTCGTAGCGAATCACCGCAGGGTCGTACACCACGCGAACCGCTTCCGCATGGCCGGTCTCGCCGGAGCAGACTTCGCGGTAGGTTGGGTTAGGCGTGTAGCCGCCGGTGTAGCCAGCAGCGGTGCTGTATACGCCGGGCAGCTGCCAGAAGAGGCGCTCAACGCCCCAGAAACAGCCCATGGCGAACAGGGCGATCTCCATTCCATCCGGCACGTTAGTCATCGAATGGCCATTCACGGCGTGTAAAGTCGCCACTGGCATAGGGGTGTTGCGTCCCGGTAATGCATCAGCTTGTGAAACCAGATGCTTTTTGTCGAATAAACTCACGATGGGGCCTCCCGGGGTGCGATGTTTCGGTTAAGGTTGTCACGACGCGTTTAATTGAACACAATAAATGCGCTGAATGAGTCTAGATTTAATCATAAGAAATATTTGGGTGTTACACCCATTTTCAACCCGTGATGTGGGTTTTTGGCTAACAGGCCGTATTTTGCCGCGGAGCGGCACTGCATTTGCTTCCAGGGTGGAAACAGGGATATTCAGGAGAAAACGTGACAAAAATCCGCCAGTTATGTTTGGTCAGTGTGTTGCTGACAAGCGGGGTTGCCAGCGCGGCGAATGTCCGTTTGCAGGTTGAGGGGCTTTCCGGAGCGCTGGAAAAAAACGTGCGTGCGCAGCTGTCGACCATCCAGAGTGATGAGGTGACGCCGGACCGGCGTTTTCGCGCGCGCGTGGATGACGCGATCCGTGAAGGGCTGAAAGCGCTGGGTTATTACGAACCCACCATTGATTTCGATCTCCGTCCGCCGCCAAAGAAGGGGCGTCAGGTGCTTATTGCCCGCGTCTCGGCGGGGGAGCCGGTACGGATTGGTGGCACGAACGTCGTCCTGCGCGGCGGGGCGCGTACCGACCGGGATTACCTGGATCTGCTCAGCACGCGGCCGAAAATCGGCACCGTGCTTAACCATGGCGATTACGACCATTTCAAAAAAGAGCTGACGAGCGTTTCCCTGCGTAAGGGCTACTTTGACAGCCAGTTCAACAAAAGCCAGCTGGGCATCGCGCTGGAGCGACGCCAGGCCTTCTGGGACATCGACTACGACAGCGGGGAGCGCTACCGCTTTGGCGACGTGACGTTTGAAGGTTCGCAAATTCGTGAAGAGTACCTGCAAAACCTCGTGCCGTTTAAAAAAGGCGACTACTACCAGTCGAGCGACCTGGCGGAACTAAACCGCCGTCTCTCCGCCACCGGCTGGTTTAACTCGGTGGTTGTCGCGCCGGAATTTGATAAGTCTCGCAAAACCAAGGTGTTGCCGCTGCATGGCGTTGTCTCGCCGCGCACCGAGAACACCATTGAGACCGGTGTTGGCTATTCGACCGACGTCGGCCCGCGCGTGAAGGCCACCTGGAAAAAGCCGTGGATGAACTCATACGGCCACAGCCTGACGACCAGCGCCAGTATCTCTGCACCGGAGCAGCAGCTTGATTTCAGCTATAAAATGCCGCTGCTGAAAAATCCGCTTGAGCAGTACTATCTGGTCCAGGGGGGCTTTAAGCGCACCGACCTGAACGATACAGAGTCCGATTCCACCACGCTTGCGGTATCCCGCTACTGGGATCTCTCCAGCGGCTGGCAGCGCGCCATTAACCTGCGCTGGAGCCTGGACCACTTTACCCAGGCCAACGTCACCAACACCACCATGCTGCTCTATCCTGGGGTGATGATCAGCCGCACCCGCTCGCGCGGCGGCCTGATGCCAACCTGGGGGGATTCCCAGCGTTACTCCATCGATTACTCCAACACGATGTGGGGTTCTGACGTGGATTTCTCGGTGATTCAGGCGCAAAACGTCTGGATCCGCACGCTGTATGACAAACACCGCTTTGTCATGCGCGGCAACCTCGGCTGGATTGAAACCGGCGATTTCGACAAAGTCCCGCCGGACCTGCGTTTCTTCGCCGGGGGCGACCGCAGCATCCGCGGCTACAAATACAAATCTATCGCGCCTAAAGACGATGACGGCAAGCTGATCGGGGCCTCCAAGCTGGCCACTGGCTCGCTGGAGTACCAGTACAACGTCAGCGGAAAATGGTGGGGCGCCATGTTCGTTGATGGCGGCGAGGCGGTGAGCGATATCCGCCGCAGCGACTTTAAAACTGGCGCAGGTGTAGGCGTGCGCTGGCAGTCACCGGTCGGGCCCATCAAGCTTGATTTCGCCGTTCCGGTCGGCGACAAAGAAGAACATGGATTACAGTTTTACATCGGTCTGGGGCCTGAATTATGAGTTTATGGAAGAAAATAAGCCTCGGGGTGCTGATTTTTATCGTGCTGCTGCTCGGTACGGTGGCGTTTCTGGTGGGGACGACGACCGGGCTGCATCTGCTGTTTAACGCGGCGAACCGCTGGGTGCCGGGGCTGGAGATAGGTCAGGTGACCGGTGGCTGGCGCGACCTGCGTCTGAAGAACATCCGCTATGAGCAGCCGGGCGTGGCGGTAAATGCCGGGGAATTTCACCTCGCGGTGAAGCTGGGCTGTCTGCGTGACAGCAAGCTGTGCGTTAACGATCTGTCGCTAAGAGACGTTAACGTGGCGATAGATTCGAAGAAAATGCCGCCGTCTGCGCCGGTGGAAGAAGAGGATAGCGGCTCGCTGAATCTCTCCACGCCGTACCCGATTGCGCTCTATCGGGTGGCGCTCGATAACGTCAATATTAAAATCGACGACACCACCGTTTCCGTCATGGATTTCACCTCCGGCCTGCGCTGGCAGGAGAAAAACCTGACCCTGACGCCAACCTCACTGCAGGGCTTGCTGATCGCGCTGCCGAAAGTGGCCGAGGTGGCGCAGGAAGAGATCGTCGAGCCGAAGATCCAGAATCCGCAGCCGGAAGAAAAGCCGCTGGGTGAAACGCTGAAGGATCTCTTCTCGAAGCCTGTTCTGCCGGAAATGACTGACGTTCATCTGCCGCTGAACCTCAATATTGAGGAGTTCAAAGGTGAGCAGCTACGCCTGACCGGCGATACCGACCTGACCGTCTACAACATGCTGCTGAAAGTCAGCAGCATTGACGGCAACATGAAGCTCGACGCGCTGGATATCGACACCAACCAGGGGTCGGTGAATGCGTCTGGTAACGCCCTGCTGCGCGACAACTGGCCGGTGGATATCACGCTGAACAGCGCGCTCAACATCGACCCGCTGAAGGGCGAAAAAGTGAAGGTCAAAGTGGGTGGGGCGCTGCGCGATAAGCTGGACGTCGGGGTCAATCTCTCCGGCCCGGTGGACATGGTTCTGCGCGCGCAGACTCAGCTGGCGGAAGCCGGGCTGCCGCTCAATCTTGAGGTCGTCAGCAAGCAGCTTTACTGGCCGTTTACCGGCGAAAAACAGTTCCAGGCCGATGACCTGAAGCTGAAGCTGAGCGGCAAGATGACTGACTACACGCTCTCGTTCCACACGGCGGTGAAGGGGCAGGGCGTACCGCCCGCGAACATCACGCTGGATGCGAAGGGCAACGAACAACAGGTCAACCTCGACAAGCTGACCGTCGCGGCGCTGGAAGGGAAAACGGAGCTGACCGCGCTGCTCGACTGGCAGCAGGCGATCAGCTGGCGGGGCGAACTGAAGCTGACGGGTATCAACACCGCCAAAGAGGTGCCGGACTGGCCGTCGAAGCTGGACGGGCTGATCAAAACGCGCGGTAGCCTGTACGGCGGTACGTGGCAGATGGACGTGCCGGAGATCAAGCTCACCGGTAACGTGAAGCAGAACAAGGTGAATGTTGAAGGCTCGGTGAAAGGCAACAGCTACCTGCAGTGGGTGATCCCGGGTCTGCACGTCGCGCTGGGGCGCAACACGGCGGATATCAAAGGCGAGCTGGGGGTAAAAGATCTCAATCTTGATGCCACCATCGACGCGCCGAACCTGGATAACGCCCTGCCGGGCCTGGGCGGAACGGCGAAAGGGTTAGTGAAAGTGCGCGGTACGGTCGACGCGCCACAGCTCCTTGCGGATATCACCGCCAATAATCTGCGCTGGCAGGAACTGAGCGTTGCTCGCGTCCGCGTGGAAGGAGATGTGAAATCCACCGATCAGATCGGCGGTAACCTGAACCTGCGCGTGGAGCGCATTTCTCAGCCGGACGTGAACATTAACCTGGTCACCCTGGACGCCAAAGGGAACGAAAAACAGCATGACCTCCAGCTACGCGTGCAGGGTGAGCCGGTTTCCGGGCAGCTTCACCTGACCGGCAGCTTCGACCGCAAAGCGGAGCGCTGGAAAGGGACGCTGGACAATACCCGTTTCAACACGCCGGTGGGGCCGCTGGCGTTGTCACGTTCTCTCTCGCTGGACTACCGTAATGCTGAACAAAAGATCGCTATTGGGCCGCACTGCTGGATCAACCCGAATGCAGAGCTGTGCGTGCCGCAGACCATCGATGCGGGCGCGGCAGGGCACGCGCAGGTAAACCTCAACCGCTTTGATCTGGCGATGCTGAAACCGTTTATGCCGGACACCACGCAGGCCAGCGGCGTCTTCAGCGGGAAAGCCGATGTCGCCTGGGATACGACCAAAGAGGGGCTGCCGCAGGGTAGCGTCACGCTTTCGGGCCGTAACGTGAAGGTGACGCAGGAGGTGAATGATGCGTCGCTCCCGGTGGCATTCGATACCCTCAACCTGAGCGCAGACCTGCATAACAACCGTGCTGAGCTGGGGTGGCTGATCCGTCTTACTAACAACGGTCAGCTTGACGGACAGGTACAAATTACCGATCCGCAAGGACGGCGTAATCTGGGCGGCAACGTCAATATCCGTAACTTCAACCTAGCGATGGTGAACCCGATATTCGCCCGCGGGGAGAAAGCCGAGGGCATGCTGAACGCCAACCTGCGTCTGGGCGGCAACGCGCAAAGCCCGCAGCTATTCGGTCAGATGCGCCTCAGCGGCGTTGACATCGACGGCAACTTTATGCCGTTTGATATGCAGCCCAGCCAGATTGCGATGAACTTCAACGGCATGAGCTCGACCCTGAGCGGTTCGGTGTTAACGCAGCAGGGGCAAATCAACCTGAGCGGTGACGCGGACTGGAGCCAGCTCGATAACTGGCGTGCCCGCATCGCGGCCAAAGGCAGCAAGGTGCGCATTACCGTACCGCCAATGGTGCGCCTGGATGTCTCGCCGGATGTGGTCTTTGAGGCGACGCCAAGCCTCTTCACCCTGGACGGGCGCGTCGATGTGCCGTGGGCGCGTATTGTGGTTCACGAGGTTCCGGAAAGCGCCGTCGGTGTCTCAAGTGATGAAGTTATGCTCAATGAAAATCTGAAACCTGTCGAACAGAAGAGCGCTGGCATACCGATTAATAGTAACCTTATCGTACACGTGGGGAATAACGTGCGGTTGGATGCGTTTGGGCTGAAGGCGAGGCTCACGGGCGATCTGAAAGTGGCCCAGGATAAACAAGGGCTTGGCCTGAACGGGCAGATCAATATTCCTGAAGGGCGTTTCCATGCCTATGGTCAGGATCTGATTGTGCGTAAGGGCGAGCTGCTGTTCTCCGGTCCACCGGATCAGCCTCTGTTGAACATCGAAGCGATTCGTAACCCTGAAGCGACGGAAAACGACGTCATTGCAGGCGTACGCGTCACCGGCTCTGCCGACGAACCGAAGGCGGAGATCTTCTCTGACCCGGCGATGTCGCAGCAGGAAGCCCTCTCTTACCTGCTGCGTGGACAGGGTCTGGACAGCGGTCAGAGCGACAGTGCGGCGATGACCTCAATGTTAGTCGGCCTGGGGGTTGCACAAAGTGGGCAGGTTGTGGGTAAAATCGGCGAGACGTTCGGCGTAAGCAATCTGGCGCTGGACACCCAGGGCGTGGGTGACTCCTCGCAGGTGGTGGTCAGTGGCTATGTACTGCCGGGTCTGCAGGTAAAATACGGTGTGGGGATCTTTGACTCACTGGCAACACTCACGCTACGCTATCGCCTGATGCCTAAGCTATATCTGGAAGCAGTGTCCGGCGTAGACCAGGCACTTGATCTGCTCTATCAGTTTGAGTTTTAGCAATGCGAATATTTGTCTACGGCAGTTTACGAACCAAGCAAGGCAACAGTCACTGGATGACCAATGCCCTGCTGCTGGGGAATTACAATATCGAAAATTACCAGTTGTACAGCCTGGGCCACTATCCAGGCGCGGTTCCCGGCGAAGGAACAGTACAGGGTGAAGTTTATCGTATTGATAATGCTACACTTGCCGAACTTGATGCCTTGCGCACCAGGGGCGGTGAATACGCTCGCCAGTTGATCCAGACGCCGTACGGAAGTGCGTGGATGTATGTCTACCAGCGTCCGGTCGATGGGTTAACGCGGATTGTAAGCGGTAACTGGTTAGACAGAGACCAGTACTGAAAAACGACAACGCCACCGGAAGGTGGCGTTGTTTTTTTACTCTTTCAATTATCTTCTGTATTACGGCGTCTGGTTAAGAACAGAGGAACGAACAGCATGACGTACGGGGCAATAATCCATAAAAAACACAAGGCGCGTGAACGGCCATAGTAGTTTATGCACCGCGTATTGCTTGAAATGACGGGCAGGAAAAACAGTAAAAACAGCAGAATCGCATAATCGCTTCGATAAGGGATCCATAAGTAAAACAAAAACCAGGCAAGCTGGAATGTTATGATGCAGAGATACTGCCATTTGCTGTCTTTGCCGTAACAGTCAAACGCCTTTATGTAACCCATCTTTATGCTTTGAAGAAAGAAACTTAGCATGTATAACGCTCACGATCGCGACGGTCAGGAGTGTGCTCGTCAGCAACGCCCCTAAAAAATAGCTGTGGGTGATATCAGTAGCACCCGAGCCTAAAGTATGCAATTTACTATATCCTCTCTCTACTGCAACAAAAAGTGTATATAGCCCGATGTTGATACAGAACTGAAGTAGACAAGAAGCGACGATATTTTTGGGAATTCTTTTTAATAACATAAGTGATGCGTAGATAATACTTGCTGAAAGAGCAAAATAGAGTCCGTTAAATAAACTTGATAGTAAGGCGATATTAACTTCATTGAAGACTAAATTATCGCTTCCATAGTACCATGCCAGGTATTCAACATACGTGCTTCTGCCAAAGATAAAGGCAGCAATAATAAGGATGAATAGACTCAAGATATGGCTTTTCTTACTCATAATTTTGCTCCCTTAGAAAGCAGTTCCTTCATTGTTTTACCAGCTTCCAGCTGATCTTTGATTATGGCAAGGTCACGAGTATTGTGGTTATACTTTGCAATAGCGGTTGGCGTACCTTTACCACCATTGTCCATAAAGAAGACAATATCCTTACGACCATAAAGAAGTACCTGTGGGATGGGATCACGCCCATAACTCACTGCTTGCGGAAGGGAGTGAATAGACTCTGTCGTGAGGAAGCGAGGAATGCTTTCATGCTCAATATTGCCTAAAGGTGTAGTGGCAACAAGGGAGCCGATAAAATCGGTCGTATACACTAACGCATCGGTATCTTTAGTCGTGACTTTTGAACCCGTAAGATATTTTATCTGTTGCCAAAGGGTAATATCTTTTGGGATTACTTTTATACCATCCATAAACATATCTTGCTTACGTTTTAGCTGAATGACTGTACGATGCACCTGTGTCAAAGAGGGGCTTATTTCCCCAATAGAAGGCATAAGTCCATCGCGGGAATACAGTCGTTCAATGATAAAATAAATTCCAGTTGGGCGGGCAACATCAATGTTAATGGATGACATATGAATCCTGTTATGAATGGGGATCAATGATCATCATGACAGTATGTTATTAATTTCCATGCTATTCAACCACTCCCACCATAAATGATAGGGTGTCCTTTTTTTAAGAATATACAAGATAAAAGAAATGGGATTTATCTTAAAAACTCATGTGGTGCTTTTAACTAATCCATAAAAAAGCCCCGACTCGCGGGGCCTTCATTATCAGCGTAAGAATTACTTCTTAGCCGCGCGCTCGAAAGAGGCGATGATTTCTGCTTTCGCCGCTTCTGCGTTGTCCCAGCCGTCAACTTTAACCCACTTGCCTTTTTCGAGGTCTTTGTAGTGCTCGAAGAAGTGAGTGATCTGCGCTTTCAGCAGTTCTGGCAGGTCGTTCACATCTTTAATGTGATCGTACTCTTTGCTCAGCTTGGTGTGCGGTACTGCAACCAGCTTCGCATCTTCACCGGATTCGTCGGTCATTTTCAGCACGCCAACTGGACGGCAGCGAATGACTGCGCCTGGCTGCAGCGGGTATGGCGTTGGGACCAGTACGTCAACCGGGTCACCGTCCAGAGACAGGGTGTGGTTGATGTAACCGTAGTTGCATGGATAGAACATCGCGGTAGACATGAAACGGTCTACGAACAGGGCGCCGCTCTCTTTGTCCACTTCGTATTTGATCGGATCTGCGTTTGCCGGGATTTCGATAACTACGTAGATGTCTTCTGGCAGTTCTTTACCCGCTGGGACGTTGAGTAAGCTCATGTCGGTGTCCTTTAAAATGGATGGTAAACAAGTGGCAAGTATTATAGCCAACTCACGCTGAATGTCTCCGCCTGTTTTCGCATTCTCTCCCCGCCAGCACCACTTTTCAGACCGATTCCATGACAGAAAAATCCATAAACTCAGCCGCATTTTTAATGGTGAAATGAAAGCGATTACAAACTTGTGATTAACGTTTTATTCACTTTTCCGAAGTGTGATGTAACGCAATTCGTTACATATTTCATTGGCTATAGTCATTTCGCAGAACATCTTTTAACCAACAATAAACACCCCTACGAGGACGCTCATATGTGGAAGCGCTTACTTCTTGTCACAGCAGTTTCGGCAGCCATGTCGTCTATGGCGATGGCCGCCCCTTTAACCGTAGGTTTTTCGCAAGTTGGCTCTGAATCCGGCTGGCGTGCGGCAGAAACCAACGTTGCGAAAAGCGAGGCTCAGAAACGCGGCATCACGCTGAAAATCGCCGATGGTCAGCAAAAGCAGGAAAACCAGATCAAAGCCGTGCGCTCATTTATTGCTCAGGGCGTGGATGCCATCTTTATCGCGCCAGTGGTGGCGACCGGTTGGGAACCGGTTCTGAAAGAAGCCAAAGATGCTGAGATTCCGGTCTTCCTGCTCGATCGTTCCATCGACGTTAAAGACAAATCTCTCTATATGACCACCGTGACGGCCAACAACGTGCTTGAAGGGCAATTAATTGGCGACTGGCTGGTAAAACAGGTCGACGGCAAGCCGTGTAACGTCGTTGAACTGCAGGGCACCGTGGGGGCGAGCGTGGCTATCGACCGTAAGAAGGGTTTTGCTGAGGCCATCGCGAAAGCGCCAAACATCAAGATTATCCGCTCTCAGTCCGGCGACTTTACCCGCAGTAAAGGTAAAGAGGTCATGGAGAGCTTCATTAAAGCGGAAAACAACGGCAAGAACATCTGCATGGTTTACGCCCATAACGATGACATGGTGATTGGTGCGATTCAGGCGATTAAAGAAGCGGGCCTGAAGCCGGGCAAAGATATCCTCACCGGCTCTATCGACGGTGTGCCGGATATCTACAAAGCGATGATCGACGGCGAAGCCAACGCCAGCGTAGAACTGACGCCAAATATGGCGGGTCCGGCATTTGATGCGCTGGAGAAATTCAAGAAAGACGGCACGATGCCTGAGAAGGTGACCGTCACCAAGTCCACGCTCTACCTGCCTGACACGGCGAAAGAAGAGTTAGAGAAGAAGAAAAATATGGGCTACTAAGACCCGTGCCCCTCACCCCAGCCCTCTCCCCTGAGGGGAGAGGGAGAAAGGTAGGGCGGAGCTGGATATTAACAATTGGCACGATCAATCCCCTCTCCCCTCCGGGGAGAGGGTCAGGGTGAGGGGGAACCATGACCACTGAACAGCACCAGGAAATCCTCCGCACAGAGGGCTTAAGCAAATTTTTCCCGGGTGTAAAAGCGCTGGATAACGTTGATTTCAGCCTGCGGCGCGGTGAAATTATGGCGCTGCTGGGCGAGAACGGCGCGGGAAAATCGACGCTGATTAAATCTCTGACCGGCGTTTATCACGCCGATCGCGGCACCATCTGGCTGGAAGGCAACGCCATTTCGCCAAAAAATACCGCCCATGCTCAACAGCTTGGGATTGGGACGGTCTACCAGGAAGTGAACCTGCTGCCAAATATGTCGGTGGCGGATAACCTGTTTATTGGTCGTGAACCAAGACGTTTTGGCCTGCTACGGCGCAAAGAGATGGAAGCGCGGGCGACGAAACTGATGGAATCCTACGGCTTCTCCCTCGACGTTCGCGAGCCGCTGAACCGGTTTTCCGTCGCGATGCAGCAGATCGTCGCCATTTGCCGCGCGATCGATCTCTCCGCGAAGGTGCTGATCCTCGACGAACCTACTGCCAGCCTCGATACCCAGGAAGTCGAGATGCTCTTTACCCTGATGCGCCAGCTGCGCGATCAGGGCGTCAGCCTGATCTTCGTCACACATTTCCTCGATCAGGTGTATGAAGTGAGCGATCGCATTACCGTACTGCGTAACGGCAGCTTTGTCGGCTGCCGTGAAACCCGCGAGCTGCCGCAGATTGAGCTGGTCAAAATGATGCTGGGCCGTGAGCTGGAGACCAATGCGCTCCAGCGCGCAGGGCGCACGCTGCTGAGCGAAAAACCGGTGGCCGCGTTCAGCGATTACGGCAAAAAAGGGATCATCTCACCGTTTAACCTCGAAGTGCGCCCCGGCGAAATTGTCGGGCTGGCGGGGCTGCTAGGGTCAGGCCGGACCGAAACCGCCGAGGTGATCTTCGGCATCAAGCCTGCGGACAGCGGTACCGCGTTGATCAAAGGTAAACCGCAAACCCTGCGATCGCCGCATCAGGCCTCCTGTCTGGGAGTGGGGTTCTGCCCGGAAGACAGGAAAACAGACGGCATTATTGCCGCCGCCTCGGTGCGGGAAAATATCATTCTGGCGCTACAGGCGCAGCGCGGATGGCTGCGTCCAATTCCGCGTAAAGAGCAAAACGCCATTGCCGAGCGCTTTATTCGCCAGCTGGGTATTCGTACGCCGAGCGCGGAACAGCCGATCGAATTTCTCTCCGGCGGTAACCAGCAGAAAGTGCTGCTGTCACGCTGGCTGCTGACCAAACCGCAGTTCCTGATCCTGGATGAACCCACGCGCGGCATTGACGTTGGCGCGCACGCCGAAATTATCCGGCTTATCGAAACGCTGTGTGCCGACGGGCTGGCGCTGCTGGTCATTTCGTCCGAGCTGGAAGAGCTGGTGGGGTATGCCGATCGCGTGATCATCATGCGCGATCGCAAACAGGTGGCTGAGATCCCGCTGGATAAGCTGTCCGTTCCGGCGATCATGAATGCCATCGCGGCATAAGGAGTGAATTGTGATGTCCCGTTCGCTTTCGCAAACCGGTGAGTCAAAGCGCCGCTTTAACTGGCCAACCGGCACGCCGCAAATCGCAGCGCTGCTGGTGGTGTTACTGGTGGATAGCCTTGTCGCACCGCATTTCTTCCAGATTATTGTTCAGGATGGTCGCCTGTTTGGCAGCCCGATCGATATTTTAAACCGTGCCGCGCCCGTCGCGCTGCTGGCGATTGGTATGACGCTGGTGATAGCCACCGGCGGGATTGATCTCTCCGTCGGCGCGGTGATGGCTATTGCCGGGGCCACCGCAGCCTCCATGACCGTAGCGGGCCATAGCCTGCCGGTGGTACTGCTGGCGGCATTGGGAACCGGCGTGCTGGCCGGACTGTGGAACGGCATTCTGGTGGCGGTACTAAAAATTCAGCCTTTCGTCGCCACCCTTATTTTGATGGTGGCCGGGCGCGGGGTGGCGCAGCTGATCACCTCCGGACAGATAGTCACCTTTAACTCCCCGAGTCTGGCGTGGATCGGCAGCGGCAATTTCCTGTTCTTTCCAACACCGGTGATCGTGGCTCTGGTTACATTAGTGGTGTTCTGGCTTTTCACCCGCAAAACAGCGCTCGGCATGTTTATTGAAGCGGTGGGGATCAACATTCGTGCGGCACGAAATGCCGGGGTCAATACGCGGCTGATGGTGATGCTGACCTACGTGCTGAGCGGCGTTTGCGCCGCCATTGCCGGGGTGATTGTCGCGGCCGATATCCGCGGGGCCGATGCCAACAATGCCGGGCTCTGGCTGGAGCTGGATGCCATCCTCGCGGTGGTGATTGGCGGCGGATCGTTGATGGGCGGGCGCTTTAACCTGCTGCTCTCGGTCATTGGCGCGCTGATCATTCAGGGCATGAACACCGGGATCCTGCTCTCCGGTTTTCAGCCGGAACTCAACCAGGTGGTAAAAGCGGTGGTCGTACTCTGCGTGCTGATCGTCCAGTCACCGCGCTTTGTCAGCATCATTAAGGGGATCCGTGGCCATGATAAAACGTAATTTACCGTTAATGATCACGCTGGGCGTGTTTGTGCTGGGGTATCTCTACTGTCTGACCCAGTTCCCCGGTTTTGCCTCAACGCGCGTGATTTGCAACATCCTGACCGATAACGCCTTTTTAGGCATCATCGCCGTCGGGATGACCTTTGTGATCCTCTCCGGTGGGATCGATCTCTCCGTTGGCTCGGTGATCGCGTTTACCGGCGTGTTCCTCGCCAAGGCGATCGGTTTCTGGGGGATCTCCCCTCTGGTGGCGTTTCCGCTGGTGCTGGCGATGGGCTGTGCGTTTGGCGCCTTTATGGGGCTACTGATCGACGCGCTAAAAATTCCCGCTTTTATTATTACCCTCGCCGGGATGTTCTTCCTGCGCGGCGTGAGTTACCTGGTATCGGAAGAGTCCATCCCGATTAACCACCCGGTGTACGACACGCTCTCCAGCCTGGCGTGGAAAATCCCCGGCGGTGGCCGTCTGAGCGCGATGGGGTTATTGATGCTGGGCGTGGTAGTGGTAGGTATCTTCCTTGCCCACCGTACCCGGTTCGGTAATCAGGTTTACGCCATTGGCGGGAACGCCACGTCGGCAAACCTGATGGGGATCTCGACCCGCAGCACGACCATCCGCATCTATATGCTCTCAACCGGCCTGGCAACGCTGGCGGGTATTGTCTTCTCGGTGTATACCCAGGCGGGCTATGCCCTTGCAGGCGTAGGCGTGGAGCTGGACGCGATTGCCTCTGTGGTCATTGGCGGCACGCTGCTCAGCGGCGGAGTGGGGACGGTGCTGGGAACGCTGTTCGGCGTAGCGATCCAGGGGCTGATCCAGACCTATATCAACTTTGACGGCACGCTCAGTTCCTGGTGGACCAAGATCGCCATCGGCATTCTGCTGTTTATATTTATTGCCCTGCAGCGCGGTCTGACGGTGCTCTGGGAGAACCGTCAAAGCTCGCCTGTTACTCGCGTAAACACCTCGGTAACAGAGCGATAACACGCTGAATTTGCTTAAAGTCTAAACATTTTCCGGTAGCGGCCGATAACCTTTTTTTCTGTCCAGAAATATCTCGCTACCGGAAATAATATCATGCTTAAAACGCTATCGATTCGTACCGGCTTGCTCTCTTTACTGGCCGTTATGACCCTTCTGCTGCTGATTGTCAGCGGCATTGGCATTTATGCCCTCACACAGAGTTCTTCTTCACTGCAGCGCATTAATCACCTTCAGGGTGAGCAGATGGTGCAGCTAAATACCGGCTATACGCTGATTCTGCGCGCGCGCAATGAGGCGGGCCAGGCCGTCCGGATGATGGAAATCGGCATGCTCGATGATGCGGCCAAATCGGTCAAAAACATCAATCAGGAAATCGCCGTGGCTCAGAAAACGCTGAAAGGCGTGATCGACGGCGGCGTGGCTGACGAGCAGGGGCAAAAGTTGCTGGATAACGTGGCAACCAGTCTGGCGACGTATAACCAGCAGGGCATCAATCCGATGCTAAAAACCCTGAATGACCAGAGCGCGGACAGTTATTACGACCTGCTGGAGAATACGCTGATCCCCGTGGCGAAGCAGTTTGATAACGATATGCAGGCGTTTCAGACATGGAGCGAAGCGCGAGGGAAGGCGGAAGTCACTGCCGTACAGGCGAGCAAAACCCGCGTGCTGATCCTGATTATTGTCGCCGCGCTGCTGACGGCTGGCATCATCGTGCTTGCCTGGCTGGTGCTGCGCCATATGCTGCTTAAGCCGCTCTCTGCTTCCATTGCTCAGCTGGAGAATGTGGCGGCGGGCGATTTAACCCACACGCTGAATGCCCCGGCGAGCCAGGAATTTAACCGCCTTAACGCGGCGATAGAGGTGATGCGTCAGTCGCTGATGCACTCGGTGATGCGGGTACGCGATGCCAGCTCGCAAATCGACACCGGCAGCCGTGAGCTGACGGCGGGCAACCGGGATCTTGCCGAGCGTACAGAATCCACCGCCACCTCGCTGGAGCAGACCGCTGCCAGTATGGAACAGATTACCGCCACGGTGAAACTCAACGCCGATAATGCCGAGCAGGCGCACCAGCTGGCGAAATCGGTTTCTGATACCGCCGATCACGGCAGCGAAATGGTCTGCTACGTGATTGAAAAAATGCGTGATATCTCCGGCAGTTCAGCGCGTATTGCTGACATCCTGAGCGTGATCGATGGCATTGCCTTCCAGACCAATATTCTGGCCCTTAACGCCTCCGTGGAAGCGGCGCGCGCGGGCGAGCAGGGGCGCGGGTTCGCCGTCGTGGCGGGTGAAGTGCGTAACCTTGCCAGCCGCAGCGCCGACGCGGCGAAAGAGATCCGATCCCTTATCAGCGATTCGCAGACCCACGTTAACGAGGGCAGCGAGCTGGCCCAGCAGGCGGGTGAAACGATGGATGAGATTGCCACCGAAGTGCTGCGCATGACCAAACTGATGCGCGAGATTGCGACCGCGTCTCAGGAGCAGAGCCGCGGCATTGAGCAGGTGAATATTGCTGTGAATCAGATGGACGAAACGGCGCAGCAGAATGCGGCGCTGGTGCAGCAATCCTCCGCCGCGACCCGCTCTCTGGAAGAGCAGTCGCGTCAGCTGATGGAGGCCATGTCATCATTTAAATTGACGGCTCAGACTGCGGCATAATATTTCCCAACCCCGGTACGTTCTGTGCCGGGGATTTATTTCGCCCTGAATTAATGGCCGCAATATTATCGTGAATATCGCCCATTAATATTTCCAGTGAGTGGGTTAACGCTAACGCTTTTTCAGTTGGCTCAAGGTATAAACCCTTGCGGAAAAATAATGGCTCATCAAACAGTTGATTAAAACGCTTCAGGGCCAGGCTCACCGCAGGACGTGACATCTCCAGGCGCACAGATGCCTTTGCCATGCTGCCGCAGCGGACGACTTCAATAAATACAGGAATAAGGTTTAAATCAATGCCGGTATTCGCCCGGGAATAATTTTTCATTGCGATGCTGCTCCACGAAATATCTGTCAAACTGTTATGGAAATAATGCAGGAGCAATGGCGAATATTAAAGCGTGTTTTTTATAAACACTTATACGGTAAAAGATATAAATGTGTTGGGGAGCCAGACGGGCTCCCCGGGAGTGAGAGATTACGCGTCCGGATACTCGCGGATAAAGCGCTCAACGTCTTCAACCATGTGGTTGTTGCCGACGAAGAAGGAACGACGCTGGTGGAGGCTTTCCGGCACGATGTCCAGAATACGCTCTTTACCGTCGCTCGCCTTGCCGCCCGCCTGTTCGGCCAGGAACGCCATTGGGTTGCACTCGTACAGCAGGCGCAGCTTTCCGTCAGGGTGGCTGGCGGTACTTGGGTAGAGGTAGATACCGCCTTTCAGCAGGTTACGGTGGAAATCCGCGACCAGCGAGCCAATATAGCGGGAGGTGTACGGGCGCTGAGTCGCTTTATCTTCTTCCTGACAGAATTTGATGTACTTTTTCACGCCGTTCGGGAATCGGATGTAGTTGCCTTCGTTGATGGAGTAGGTGTTGCCCTTCTCCGGGAAGCGCATACGCTCCTGGCTCAGACAGAAGACGCCCAGCGATGGATCGTAGGTAAAGGCGTGAACGCCACACCCGGTGGTGTACACCAGCATGGTGGAGGAGCCATAGACGACGTAACCGGCAGCCACCTGATTACTGCCAGGCTGCAGGAAATCTTCCTCGGTCACCGGCGTGCCAACAGGCGTGACGCGGCGGTAGATGGAGAAAATGGTACCGACAGAAACGTTAACGTCGATGTTGGAGGAACCGTCGAGCGGATCCATCAGTACAACGTATTTCGCGTGTTCACAGCCTTCGAAAACAACAATTTCATCTTCTTCTTCGGAGGCGATACCCGCAACGATGTCGCGCGCGCGCAGTGCAGCTTTCAGTTTTTCATTTGCGAACAGATCGAGTTTCTGTTGAACCTCGCCCTGAACGTTCTCGGCACCGCTGGCACCCAGGATATCGACCAGACCGGCCTTGTTGATATCACGATGGATGATCTTAGCGCCCAGCTTTATTGCCGACAGCAAAGCAGTGAGTTCACCCGTAGCATGAGAGAACTCGTGCTGCTTTTCGACAATAAATTCACCTAACGTTTTCATAACACTTTCCCTGCATCTTTGTGAGTAGAGCGATTGTATGTTCACTAAAACGACTAAAGCCCAACAATCTTAACAAATATTCAAATAGTAGCGCAGAGGTGAATCGCGCCAGCAACATACGGATTTACCTGAAATGCGTTTCACAGCCGCTAACATGTGAGTAAAATGTGCGCCACATTGAAGAAGGATAGTGACGTATGCGCATTCATATATTGGGGATTTGTGGCACTTTCATGGGTGGGCTGGCAATGCTGGCGCGCTCGCTGGGCCATGAAGTGACAGGTTCGGACGCCAATGTGTATCCGCCGATGAGCACGCTTCTGGAGAAGCAGGGTATCTCTCTGATTCAGGGCTACGATGCCAGCCAGCTGGATCCCGAGCCGGATCTGGTCATTATTGGCAACGCCATGACCCGCGGCAATCCGTGCGTTGAAGCGGTGCTGGAGCGCAATATTCCATTCATGTCCGGCCCGCAATGGCTGCATGATTTCGTCCTGCGTGACCGCTGGGTGGTTGCCGTTGCGGGTACCCACGGCAAAACCACCACCGCCGGCATGGCGACCTGGATCCTCGAAGCCTGTGGCTACAAGCCGGGCTTTGTGATCGGCGGCGTGCCGGGTAACTTCGACGTTTCTGCGCGTCTGGGCGATAGCCCATTCTTTGTCATTGAAGCGGATGAATACGACTGCGCGTTCTTCGACAAACGCTCCAAGTTTGTCCATTACTGCCCGCGCACGCTGATCCTCAACAACCTTGAGTTCGATCACGCGGATATTTTTGACGACCTGAAAGCGATTCAGAAGCAGTTCCACCACCTGGTGCGCATCGTGCCGGGGCAGGGCCGTATCATCCTGCCGGAGAATGACATTAACCTGAAGCAGACTCTGGCGATGGGCTGCTGGAGCGAGCAAGAGCTGGTGGGCGAGCAGGGTCACTGGCAGGCGAAGAAACTCAACGCGGATGCCTCCGAGTGGGAAGTGTTGCTCGACGGCGAAAAAGTGGGTGAGGTGAAGTGGGGCCTGGTGGGCGAACACAACATGCACAACGGCCTGATGGCGATTGCAGCTGCGCGTCATGTCGGCGTTCTGCCTGCGGATGCCGCCAATGCGCTGGGCACGTTTATCAATGCCCGCCGCCGTCTGGAACTGCGCGGTGAAGCGAATGGCGTGACGGTGTATGACGATTTTGCACACCACCCAACGGCTATTCTGGCGACGCTTGCCGCGTTGCGTGGCAAGGTCGGCGGCACCGCGCGCATTCTTGCCGTGCTGGAACCGCGCTCGAACACCATGAAAATGGGCATCTGCAAAGACGATCTGGCCCCGTCGTTAGGCCGTGCCGATGAAGTCTTCCTGCTGCAGCCGCAGCATATTCCGTGGCAGGTGGCGGAAGTGGCCGATGCCTGCATTCAGCCTGCCCACTGGAGTGCGGATGTGGATGCGCTCGCGGATATGGTGGTCAAAGCCGCACAGCCTGGCGACCATATTCTGGTGATGAGCAACGGCGGGTTTGGTGGGATCCATCAGAAGCTGCTGGACGGTCTGGCGAAAAAGGCCGAGGCCGCAGAGTAAAAAAAGCCCGGTGGCGCTAGCGCTTACCGGGCCTGGATTTTGCACGACCTTGTAGGCCGGATAAGGCGTTTACGCCGCCATCCGGCGCAAAACCGTACAGATTACCCTTCGTTCTCAGACAGCTCGCGCAGATACTGGAAAATCAGACGCGCAGACTTCGGCGGTTTATTCCCTTCTTTCTCTTTCTTCGCGTTGCGGATCAAAGAGCGCAGCTGCTGACGGTCGGCATTCGGCCACAGGTTCAGCACTTCCGGTACCGCATCATCGCCCTGTTCAATCAGACGATCGCGGATCTGCTCCAGCTTATGGAACAGCGCAACCTGCTGGTTGTGGCGGTTTTTCAGTTTATCCAGCGCCTGGCGGATCGGATCAACGTCGCGCTGACGCAGCATTTTCCCGATAAGCTGAAGCTGGCGACGACGGCCTTCTTTTTTGATTTTCTGTGCCAGTTCAATGGCATCACGCAGATCCTGGTCGAGCGGGATTTTGTCCAGCGCGTTTTTACCCAGTTCTACCATTTCTGCGCCAAGCTGTTTTAACTCTTCGGCGTCGCGTTTAATTTCACTTTTACTGACCCAGATGATCTCATCATCTTCGTCTTCGATGTCATCACCGGGAACGTCGTCGAGCCAGTCTTCGGGCTGCTTAGTCATGTCAGGCTCCTTAAAAAAAGAGGCTAATGTTACCAGTTAAGACGCGCACTGAAAAACGGTTCTCTGTTAGACTTCATTTAACTCTCTCTTACAGTATGGCATTTGCGATGAAAGTAACCTCACAAGTTGAAGCGCAGCGTAAGATTCTGGAAGAAGCCGTCTCCACCGCGCTGATGCTTGCTTCAGAAAAATCAGATGGCGCCGAAGTGGCGGTCAGCAAAACCACCGGTATCAGCGTGAGCACCCGCTATGGCGAAGTGGAGAACGTAGAATTCAATAGCGATGGCGCGCTTGGGATCACGGTGTATCACCAGAATCGCAAAGGCAGCGCGTCGTCTACCGATCTCAGCCCGGATGCCATTGCCCGCACGGTGCAGGCGGCGCTGGATATCGCCCGATACACCTCGCCGGATCCTTACGCCGGCGTGGCCGATAAAGAGCTGCTGGCCTTTGACGCGCCGGATCTTGATCTCTTCCACCCGGCAGAAGTCACCCCGGATGAAGCCATCGAGCTGGCCGCGCGTGCCGAGCAGGCTTCCCTGCAGGCCGACAAGCGCATCACCAATACCGAAGGCGGCAGCTTCAACAGCCACTACGGCATCAAAGTTTTCGGCAACAGCCACGGCATGCTGCAGGGCTACTGCTCCACCCGTCACTCGCTCTCCAGCTGCGTCATCGCCGAAGAGAACGGTGACATGGAGCGTGACTACGCCTACACCATTGGCCGCGCGCTGGGGGATTTGCAGTCGCCGGAGTGGGTGGGCAAAGAGTGTGCCGAACGCACGCTGTCTCGCCTGTCGCCGCGTAAACTCTCTACCATGAAAGCCCCGGTGATTTTTGCCAATGAAGTGGCAACCGGTCTGTTTGGTCATCTGGTGGGCGCTATCGCCGGTGGCTCCGTTTACCGTAAATCCACCTTCCTGCTCGACTCGCTGGGCAAGCAGATCCTGCCGGAATGGCTGACCATTGAAGAACACCCGCATCTGCTGAAAGGGCTGGCCTCTACGCCGTTCGACAGCGAAGGGGTGCGCACGGAACGCCGCGATATCGTTAAGGATGGCATTCTGACCCAGTGGCTGCTGACCAACTACTCCGCGCGCAAGCTGGGGCTGAAAAGTACTGGTCACGCGGGCGGTATCCATAACTGGCGTATTGCCGGGCAGGGCCTGAACTTTGAGCAGATGCTGAAAGAGATGGGCACCGGTCTGGTGGTAACCGAACTGATGGGCCAGGGCGTCAGCGGCATCACCGGAGACTATTCTCGCGGGGCGGCGGGCTTCTGGGTCGAAAACGGTGAAATTCAGTATCCGGTGAGCGAAATCACCATCGCCGGCAACCTGAAGGACATGTGGCGCAACATCGTTACGGTCGGTAACGATATTGAAACACGTAGCAATATACAGTGTGGTTCTGTACTGCTGCCCGAGATGAAAATTGCGGGTCAATAAAGATAGCGTTTTGTTAATAATAAAAAAGGAAGTGAGCAATGCGTAAACATCTGTTAGCGATC
Source organism: Enterobacter cloacae complex sp. IR5458 (assembly GCF_049238025.1). Classification (NCBI taxonomy): domain Bacteria; kingdom Pseudomonadati; phylum Pseudomonadota; class Gammaproteobacteria; order Enterobacterales; family Enterobacteriaceae; genus Enterobacter; species Enterobacter cloacae complex sp. IR5458. The sequence continues at coordinate 32,960 of NZ_JBMKIF010000010.1, read as the reverse complement.
GTCGCGGCTTCAACGCTGGTTCTTGGCTCTTCTGCGTTTGCTGCCGATCTTGAAGAAGACATGGGCATCCTCGGGCAAAACCTGAAGGTGGTGCAAAAGACGGACAATGCGGCGGAAATGAAAGACGCCCTGACCAAAATGCGTGAAGCGGCGCTGGACGCCCAAAAAGCGACACCGCCGAAGCTGGAAAGCAAAGCGGCTGACAGCGCAGAGATGAAAGACTATCGCCACGGCTTTGACGTGCTGGTCGGCCAGATTGACGGCGCGCTGAAGCTGGCCAACGAAGGCAAAGTTAAAGAAGCCCAGGCGGCAGCCGATCAGTTCGTGACGACCCGCAACACGTATCACAAGAAATACCGTTAACCGATCGCGCATCGGACCAACACCCAACGGGAGCCAGTGGCTCCCGTTTTTTTTGCGTGGTGATAAGTAAACCCTATCGCCATCACATTTTTGCATTACCACGCCTGAACGTTTTCGTTGCCTCTGCCCGCCTTTGACCGCTGGAATCAGTGATATTCATCACGTAAATGCATTGATTTGACCGCATTCACCGTATTTATGTGGCACAGATCACTGCCGCGGCTTGCCTTTCCACTTCGAAGTGGAAAACAACTCGCTACAAACCCTTCCTCCCCACCGTTAGTTTTATTCCAGAGCCATTAACGGGGTAAGACGAGTGATTAACGGAGCGGTAATGAACGACGTTGGGGAACAGGCGGTGCAAACAGAACAGCTCGCGAACACCATGCTACAGCAGGTCTATGCCCTGCTGGCCCGGCACAACATCATCCCCAACGCAGTACAGGAGCAGATGCTCACCTCCCACGTTCGCGCCATGGCGCACCGGTCCGTGACCGGCGAGCCGCTGCCGGAGGTTGAAGCAGAGCTGTTTGACGAAATTTCACCGGATTCAATGCGGCTTGCCCGTGAAGTGGTGGCGCAGTTTGGCAACCTTCCTGATGAAGAGGCCTGGCTGCTCTCCGTTCACTTTGAAGTCGCGAAAGACAACCTTTAAGGAGCAACACATGGAACAGATTACAGTCGTGATTGGCGATCGCCTGGGTAAAGGTCAGAAAGTGGCGGCCGGGGTGGAAAAAGCAGGTGGACGCGCGGTGGTTGTGCCGGGCATGGCAGCGGATATGAAGCTCGGCGACGTAATGAAAGCGGAAAACGCCACCTTCGGCATCTCCTTCTGCGGCAGCGGCGGCGCGGGCGCGATTACCGCGCAAACCAAGTATGGCTACAAAGCCAAATACGGCATGCGTTCGGTGGATGAAGGCGTCACCGCCATCAACGAAGGCTGCAACGTGCTGGGCTTTGGCTTTATGGACAAAGAAGAGCTGGGCGAGCGTCTGGTGCAGGCGTGGCAGAAGAAACACGGCGCATAAGCATGAAAGAACAGTTCACAACCACGGTGAGAGTGAAGGGGAAGGGCGACGCCAAAGCGCGCGCCTTTGCCGACGCGCTCAACCACGTTCAGGCCGCGGTGATGAAAGCCTCACCGCATATCTTACTGCGTATTGAGCCACAGGATGTGCAGGTCGTTCAGGCGCAAGAAGCGGTGCGTAAAGAAGCGTTTCTGTTCTTCTTTTTGCGCCGGGAAAGACGCACCTACAGCGTGGAGCTGGATGTGACCGTCAACGTGACCGCCATCAATCTCGATCGGGTGGACTTCGTCACGCAACGCTGATTATTCATAAAAGGGCAGACTGATGTTCTTAATTATATTAATAAAATCGCTCATTATCGGCGGCCTGGTAGGCGTCGGTGTTGGGGCCGGGGCTGCACGCATGTTTCATGCGCCTACCACTCAGGGTATGGGCGCGTTTCGTACGTTGGGGGAACTGAACTCCTGCGAAGGGGATCCCGCTTCTCACTTCTCCTTTGGGTTAGGTTTCTTCTTTAACGCCTGGGCCTCTTCCGTGGCCGCGGGTGCTTTCACACAGGACGTTGACCACCGCATCATCCCGAACTGGGGCGCGGCGGCACTGATGATCAAAAACCGTAACGTCGGCGAAACGCTGCACGATCCGCGCAAAATGGCGATTGCCTGTGGCGTGATCGGCATGATCGTCGTGACTTTCCTTAACCTGACGGCCTCCTCCGTACCGGCTGCGCTTCAGGTCACCGCCGTGAAGGTGCTGGTGCCCGCTGCGAACCTGCTGGTCAACACCGTGATGCCGGTGATCTTCTGGCTGGCGGCCATCGACGCCGGTAAAAAATCGGGCTTCTGGGCCACCATCTTTGGCGGCGCGGCACAGCTGATCATGGGTAACGCCGTACCGGGCCTGGTGCTGGGGATCCTGATCGGTAAAGGCGTTGAAGAGAGCGGCTGGAACCACGTCACCAAAGTGATGATGGCGGCGATCGTTCTGCTCTTCGTGCTGAGCGGCTTCTTCCGCGGCTTCGACATGAAGATGATCGAATCCTTCCATCTGACCGTGCCGAACTGGCTCGACATGATCCACAACTCGCTCAGCGGTAAATAACAGGAGCCTCGACATGGAACAGAATAAAGGTTTTTGGTATGCCGACTGGTCGTTCCCGATCTTCGTTGGCCTGCTCTCCTCCGGCGTGTTCGCCGGGACGCACATGTACTACCTCTACGGCATCGGCGCGTTTAACGAAGTGGCCTTCGTGGCGATGCTGAAAGCGGGGATTGATACCGGGGTCTACGGTGCGGTGGCGGCATTCGGCGCAAGCTTCCTGTTCGCCCGCATCATTGAAGGCTCACTGGTGGGTATTCTCGACATCGGCGGTGCGATTCAGACCGGCGTCGGGCTCGGCGTGCCGGCGCTGCTGTTGGGGGCGGGGATCATGTTCCCGGTGACCAACTTTATTGCCTCGCTGATTACCGGCCTGGTGATTGGCCTGGCGATTGGCTACGTCATCATCCTGGCGCGTAAGTTCACCATCAACCAGAGCAACTCCACCTACGGGGCTGACGTGATGATGGGCGCGGGTAACGCCTCAGGCCGCTTCCTCGGGCCGTTGATTATCCTCAGCGCCATGACCGCCTCTATTCCTATCGGCGTCGGTTCGCTAGTGGGCGCGCTGCTGTTCTACATCTGGCAGAAGCCGATCACCGGTGGCGCCATCCTCGGTGCAATGATTTTGGGCTGGCTGTTCCCGGTCGCCCTTTAATACCCGCGGGCGCTCAGGCGCCCGCCTTATCAGGAGAACCCCATGTTTGATTTACTCCTGCGCCGCGCGCGCCTCGCCGACGATACCCTGACCGATATCGCCATTCAGGATGGGAAAATCGCCGCGCTGGGCGACATTGACGCTCCCGCCCGTAAAACGGTTGAGCTGAACGGTAATGTGTTCGTCAGCGCAGGCTGGATTGACTCTCACGTCCACTGCTACCCGAACTCGCCGATTTACCACGACGAGCCGGACAGCGTAGGCATTGCCACGGGCGTCACCACCGTGGTGGATGCCGGCAGTACCGGGGCAGATGACGTGGATGATTTCTATGAAATTACCCGCAAGGCCGCCACCGAGGTGTTTGCCCTGCTGAACATCTCCCGCGTCGGGCTGATTGCCCAGAACGAACTGGCCAATATGGCGAATATTGATGCCGATGCCGTGAAGCAGGCAGTAAAACGCCACCCTGATTTTATCGTCGGCCTGAAAGCGCGCATGAGCAGCAGCGTGGTCGGTGAAAACGGCATTACGCCGCTGGAGCGCGCGAAAGCCATCCAGAGCGAGAACGGCGATCTGCCGCTGATGGTGCACATCGGCAACAACCCGCCGAACCTCGACGAAATCGCCGAACTGCTCAGTTCCGGCGACATCATCACCCACTGCTACAACGGCAAACCCAACCGTATTTTGACGCCCTCCGGCGAGCTGCGCGCCTCCATCACCTCCGCCCTGAAGCGCGGCGTGCGTCTGGACGTGGGGCACGGTACGGCGAGCTTCAGCTTTGAGGTGGCGAAACGCGCCATCGCGATGGGCATTCTGCCGCACACCATCAGCTCGGATATCTACTGCCGTAACCGGATTAACGGACCGGTCGGGTCGCTTGCAAGCGTGATGTCGAAGTTTCTCGCCATCGGCATGTCTTTGCCGCAGGTCATTGACTGCGTCACCGCCAACGCCGCGGACGGCCTGCGCCTGACGCGTAAAGGCCGCATCCAGCCCGGCCTTGACGCCGACCTGACGCTGTTCACGATTAAACGCCAGCCAACGGTGCTGACGGATGCCGAAAACGACAGCCTGCAGGCTGAACATATTCTGGTGCCGCTTGCCGCGATCCGCGCGGGCAAGGGCTACATGACCGAACAAGGGAGCACGGAACATGCCTTCGATTTATGAGAAGTACCACTTAAAGCAAGTTATCAACACCTCGGGCCGCATGACGGCGCTGGGCGTTTCCACGCCGCGCCCGGAAGTGGTGCAGGCCGCAATGGACGGCATGAATCACTATTTTGAGATGAAGGATCTGGTCAACAAAACCGGTGAATACATCGCGAAGCTTCTTGATGTGGAAGGCGCGACGGTGGTCTCCTGCGCGTCGGCGGGCATTACCCAGTCCGTAGCGGCAGTGCTGGTCAAAGACAGCGACTGGCTGCTGGAAAACCTGCACGTGACCCCGATTGCGAACAACGAGATTGTCCTGCCGAAAGGCCACAACGTTAACTTTGGCGCGCCGGTGGGCACCATGGTCGCGCTGGGCGGCGGAAAACTGGTCGAAGCGGGCTATGCCAACGAATGTTCCGCCGATCAGCTGGCGGCGGCGATCACCCCGCGCACGGCGGCGATCCTCTATATCAAATCTCACCACTGCGTGCAGAAAAGCATGCTCAGCGTCGAGCAGGCGGCAGTAGTCGCACGTAAACACGATCTGCCGCTGATCGTCGATGCCGCAGCGGAAGAAGATCTGCATGTTTACTACCGTTCCGGCGCGGATCTGGTGATCTACAGCGGTGCGAAGGCGATCGAAGGGCCAACCAGCGGGCTGGTGATCGGCAAAACCCAGTACGTTGAGTGGGTGAAACGCCAGACGGCAGGTATTGGCCGCGCGATGAAGGTGGGTAAAGAGGGCATCCTCGGCCTGACCTGCGCCATCGAACACTACCTCACGGCGACCAAAGAGAGCGGTGCTGAGATGGTGGCGAAGATGACGCCGTTTATCGACGCGCTTAACACCCTGAACGGCGTCACCGCGCGCGTAGTCTGGGACAGCGCCGGGCGCGATATTGCCCGCACCGAGATTAAATTTGACGAAGCGACCACCGGCGTGGGCACCGGTGACCTGGTGAATAAGCTCAAGCAGGGTGAATACGCCATCTATTTCCGTGGCTACAAGGCCAACGAAGGGATTATCGAAGCGGACGTGCGCAGCGTAAATGCTGACCAGCTGAACATCGTGTACCGCCGCATTAGCGAAGTGTTAGGACAGGAGAAAAAGGCATGAAACTGACCCCCAATTTTTACCGTGACCGCGTCTGCCTGAACGTGCTGGCAGGTTCGAAGGCCAATGCCAGCGCCATTTACGAGGCGGCGGAAGGCCATGTGCTGGTGGGCGTGCTCTCCAAAAATTACCCGGACGTGGCAAGCGCAGTGGCGGATATGCGCGAGTACGCGGCGCTGATTGATAACGCGCTTTCCGTGGGACTGGGCGCGGGCGACCCGAACCAGTCGGCGATGGTCAGTGAAATCTCCCGTCAGGTACAGCCGCAGCACGTCAACCAGGTCTTTACCGGCGTGGCGACCAGCCGCGCGCTGCTGGGGCAGAACGACTCTGTGGTGAACGGTCTGGTCTCACCGACCGGCACCGTCGGTATGGTGAAAATTTCCACCGGTCCGCTGAGCAGCACGGCACCGGACGGTATTGTCCCGGTGGAAACCGCGATTGCCCTGCTGAAAGATTTTGGCGGCAGCTCGATCAAATACTTCCCGATGGGCGGCCTTAAGTGCCGTGACGAATACCAGGCGGTAGCGGAAGCCTGCGCCCGTCACGACTTCTGGCTGGAACCGACCGGCGGGATCGATCTGGAAAACTTTGAGGCGATCCTGCAGATCGCCCTCGACGCGGGCGTGAGCAAGATCATCCCGCATATCTATAGCTCGATTATCGACAAGGCCAGCGGTGATACGCGTCCGGAAGATGTGCGTACGCTGCTTGAGATGACGAAGAAACTGGTTAAGTCATAACACCCAAAGGAGCCACCATGCACACCCGTAACCTGCTTGTTGCTTCACTCTCTTTGCTTGCTACCGCCGCCGTCGCGCAAACCCAGTATGCCTGGGTCGGCACCTACAACCCCAACGGCGAAGGGCTGTACCGTTTTACCGTTGACGCGCAAACCGGCGCGCTAGGCAACAAAACGCTGGTGAGCAAACTGCCGAACGCCGCGCAATTGGCCGTCTCACACGACGGCAAAACGCTCTATCTGGCAAGCGAAGTGGAGCAGGGCGTGGTGCAGGCGCTGCGGGTGGAAGATAACGGCGAGCTGAGCGAGTTGAATCAGGTGGCCTCCGGCGGCGCGGGGCCGGTTTATCTTTCGCTGACGCCGAATGGCCAGCACCTGCTGGTGGCCAACTACGTCAGCGGATCGATTGCCGTTTTGCCGGTCAAAGCAGACGGCAGCCTGGGAGATGCCACGGATAAACATCAGGATCAGGGCGAACCGGGTGCAGCAAAACCAGAAGCCGCTGTAGAGGGCAGTTTTGCTATCAGCGATCACAACGGTCCTCATGCGCACATGATCGCCGCCGATCCGAGCGGGAAGTACGTGTTTTCGACCGATCTGGGGTTAGATCGCATCTATCAGTACCGTTTTGACGATCGAAGCGGAAAGCTGACCCCCAACGATCCGCCGTTTATCAGCGCCTCCTCGAAAGGGGCCGGACCTCGCCATTTCGTCTTTACGCCGAAAGGGGATGCCCTGTGGCTGATTAACGAAGAGGCCTCAACGCTCACCCATTATACCGTGAATGCCAACGGCACCTTGAAAGCGGGTAAAACACTCTCTGCCCTGCCAAAAGGGTACAAAGGCACCAGTTTTGCTGCCGGGCTGGCGTTAAGCGCCGACGGTAAACAGCTGTATGTGGCTAACCGTTTGCATAACAGCATCGGGCACTTTACCGTAACAGCAGAAGGCACGCTGAGGCATCAGGATGACGTGTGGACGCGTGGCGACTACCCGCGCACCCTGACGCTCGATAAACAAGGACGCTGGCTGTACGTTATGAACCAGCGCAGCGATAACATTACCCGTTTTCGCGTGGCGCAGGATGGGAAGTTGAGCTTCGAGCCAGACTATACGCCGGTCGGCAGCCCATCCCAGATGGTCATTTCACCCTAAGCCGTAAGAGGACAACGACGTGCGATTTCCGAACCAACGTTTAGCGCAACTTTTCGATCTGTTGCAAAACGAGACGCTGCCGCAGGACGAGCTGGCGCAGCGGCTGTCGGTCTCCACGCGAACCGTCCGTGCTGACATCACCGCCCTGAACGCGCTGCTGGCGAGCCACGGGGCGCAGTTTATTCTGAGCCGTGGAAATGGCTATCAGCTTAAAATTGACGACGCCGCGCGTTATCAGCAGCTCCAGGCCTCCCATCCGCGCGCGCTGCGTATTCCCCGTACGGGCGCGGAGCGCGTGCATTATCTGGTGGTGCGTTTTCTGACGTCGGCGTTTTCGCTTAAGCTGGAGGACCTTGCGGACGAGTGGTTTGTCAGCCGCGCCACGCTGCAAAGCGACATGGCGGAAGTGCGCGAGTGTTTTCATCGCTATAACCTGACGCTGGAAACCCGTCCACGCCATGGCATGAAGCTGTTTGGCAGCGAAATGTCGGTTCGCGCCTGCCTGACCGATCTGCTCTGGGAGCTGGCGCAGCAGGACAGCCTGAACCCGCTGGTGACGGATGTCGCGCTCAATGCGGGCGTGGCGGAAAAGATGGTGCCAGTGCTGCACGACGCGCTGACGCGTCACCACATTCGCCTGACGGACGAAGGGGAGTTGTTCCTGCGCCTGTACTGCGCGGTATCGGTGCGACGCATCAGCGAAGGCTATCCGCTGTCGGAATTCCATGCGGAGGATGTGGAGGAGAACGTGCGGGAAACGGCGAAAGATATTGCCGTGGCCATTCAGGAACTGGCGGGCAAAGCGCTTGCACCCTCGGAGGAGAACTGGCTCTGCGTGCACATCGCTGCGCGGCAGATCCAGGAGATCGCCCCAAGCGCCATTAACGCCGATGACGAAGAGGCGCTGGTGAACTACATCCTGCGCTACATCAACACCCACTATAACTACAACCTGCTCAGCGACGCGCAGCTGCACGCGGATCTGCTCACGCACATCAAGACGATGATCACCCGCGTGCGGTATCAAATCATGATCCCCAATCCGCTGCTGGATAATATCAAGCAGCACTACCCGATGGCCTGGGACATGACCCTGGCGGCGGTATCGAACTGGGGAAAATACACGCCGTATGCGATCAGCGAAAACGAAATTGGTTTCCTGGTGCTGCACATTGGCGTCGGGCTGGAGCGTCACTACAACATTGGCTACCAGCGCCAGCCGCGCGTGCTGCTGGTCTGTGACGCCGGTAATGCGATGGTGCGTATGATTGAGGCGGTACTCCAGCGTAAATACCCGCAGATTGAGGTCACGCGCACGCTCACGCTGCGCGAGTACGAGCAGGTGGAATCGCTCAGCGAGGACTTTGTTATCGCCACCGCGCGCGTCAGTGAAAAAGCAAAACCGGTAGTGATGATCGCACCGTTTCCGACTGATTATCAGCTGGAGCAGATTGGCAAGCTGGTGCTGGTAGACCGCACCCGCCCGTGGATGCTGGATAAATACTTCGACGCCGCCCATTTCCGCATCATCGACGCGCCGATTGACCAGCAAACGCTGTTCCGCGAGCTGTGCGAACAGCTTGAAGGTGAGGGGTTTGTGGGGACGGCGTTTCTGGAGTCGGTGGTTGAACGTGAAGCCATCGTCAGCACCATGCTCGGTGACGGCATTGCGCTTCCGCACTCCCTCGGTCTGCTTGCCCAGAAAACCGTGGTCTACACCGTACTCGCCCCGCAGGGGATTGCGTGGGGTGACGAAACCGCGCACGTGATTTTCCTGCTCGCCATCAGCAAAAGCGAGTATGAAGAGGCGATGGCGATCTACGATATCTTCGTCACCTTCCTGCGCGAGCGCGCCATGGCGCGGCTCTGTAGCTGCGGCGATTTTGCCGAGTTTAAAACGGTGGCGATGGAGAGTTTGAGTCGGTTTTGAGAAAAAGGCGGATAAATAATATCCGCTTTTAATTAACGCAAATGATGCACAACCTGGTTACTGCTGCCGCGCCAGATCAGCGCGGGATCTTTTAAATCCTGAACGAACTTGCCGTCGACCAGCACGTTAATCAACTCCACTACTTCCATCTGAGCAGCATTCAGTTCATCCAGCCTGTATCCCGTCCAGACCCAGATATCCTTTCCTGCGCACTCGCGGCGAATGCGTTTTACCAGATTAAGGATCTCCGGCACGTTTTGCGGGTGAAGAGGATCGCCGCCGGAGAGCGAAACTCCCTGTCGTTTGATGCGCGTATCGTTGAGATCGTTAATGATCCGGTCTGCCATTTCCGCGGTAAACGGCATACCGGAATTTAAGCGCCAGGTGCTTTTGTTATAGCAACCCGGGCACTCGTGGACGCAGCCTGACACGAAAAGGGTGCAGCGGGTGCCGGGTCCGTTGACGATATCAACGGGGTAGTATTGATGGTAATTCATAGCGTTAACCTGATGCCCTCACCCCGGCCCTCTCCCACAGGGAGAGGGAGAAAACCGGAGCCGGGCTCAACAATATGCTCGATCGGTTCCCTCTCCCTTGAGGGAGAGGGGTAGGGTGAGGGGGAGAACCCAGCGCAGAACTTACCCGATCTGCCCATTCCCCAGATGCTTCACGCGACGTTTCACCTCTTCCTGCTTACCGGCGTTAAACGGACGCGCATCCGGGCTACCGAGATAGCCGCACACGCGGCGGGTTACCGACACGCGTGCCGCGTCGTGGTTACCGCATTTCGGGCAGGTAAAGCCTTTGCTGGTACACTCGAACTCACCGGTAAAGCCGCACTCGTAGCATTCGTCGATGGGCGTGTTGGTGCCGTAATACGGCACATGCTGATAGCTGTAATCCCACACGTCTTCCAGCGCCTTCAGGTTGTGCTGAATGTTCGGGTACTCGCCGTAGCAGATGAAGCCGCCGTTGGCGATCGGCGGATATGCCGCTTCAAAGTCGATCTTGTCGTACGGGTTTACCTTCTTCTCCACGTCGAGGTGGAAGCTGTTGGTGTAGTAACCTTTATCGGTCACGCCTTCCACGATGCCGAACTCGGCGGTGTCCAGACGGCAGAAGCGGTCGCACAGGTTCTCGCTTGGGGTACTGTACAGGCTGAAACCGTAGCCGGTTTCCTCTTTCCACTGGTCCACGGCATCGCGCAGGCGCTGAACAATCGCCACGCCTTTTTCACGCAGCGCGTCGCTGTCATACATATGCGTGCCGCCAGACAGGGCATTGATGGTTTCATGGATGCCGATATAGCCCAGCGAAATCGACGCGCGGCCGTTTTTGAAGATCTCAGACACGTCATCGTCCGCTTTCAGGCGCACGCCGCAGGCCCCTTCCATATAGAGGATAGGCGCCACGCGGGCTTTGACCCCTTCAAGGCGAGCGATACGGGTCATCAGCGCCTTGCGCGCCAGCTGCAGACGTTCATCCAGCAGCGTCCAGAATTCCGCTTCATTGCCTTTCGCCTCCAGCGCGATGCGCGGCAGGTTCAGGCTGATGACGCCGAGGTTGTTACGCCCGTCGTGGATCTGCTCGCCGTTTTCATCTTCGTATACGCCGAGGAAGCTGCGGCAACCCATTGGCGTTTTAAATGAACCGGTTACTTTTACGACCTGATCGTAGTTCAGAATATCCGGGTACATGCGCTTGCTCGCGCACTCCAGCGCCAGCTGTTTGATGTCGTAATTCGGATCGCCAAATTTGTGGTTCAGCCCGTCGCGAATGGCGAATACCAGTTTCGGGAACACCGCCGTTTTGCGGTTCTTACCGAGGCCGGAGATACGGTTGCGCAGGATGGACTGCTGGATCAGACGCGATTCCCAGCTGGTGCCCAGGCCAAAACCGAAGGTCACAAACGGCGTCTGGCCGTTGGCGGTATGCAGGGTATTCACCTCATACTCCAGCGACTGGAACGCGTCATAGCACTCTTTCTCGGTGCGCGAGTGTGCATAACCGTCGGCGTCCGGGATCTGCCACTCTTCGGCCGTTTTGCGGTGCTTGTTGAAGCTTGCGGTCACAAACGGGGCCAGCACTTCGTCAATGCGGTTAATGGTGGTGCCGCCGTAAATGTGGCTGGCGACCTGGGCGATAATCTGTGCCGTGACCGCAGTGGCGGTGGAGATGGATTTTGGCGGTTCAATCTCGGCGTTACCCATTTTAAACCCGTGGGTCAGCATGCCTTTCAGGTCGATCAGCATACAGTTGAACATCGGGAAGAACGGTGAATAGTCGAGATCGTGATAGTGGATCTCACCGCGCTCGTGCGCTGAGACCACATCGCGCGGCAGCAGGTGCTGACGGGCATAGTGTTTGGCGACGATACCGGCCAGCAGATCGCGCTGGGTGGGGATCACTTTACTGTCTTTGTTGGCGTTTTCATTGAGCAGGGCAGAGTTGGTCTGCTCTACCAGGCCACGGATCTCCTGGTTCAGGCGGCCGCGCTTTTCACGCTGCACGTCACGATCGTGGCGGTACTCAATGTAGGCGCGGGCCAGCTGCTTGTAGGGGCCCGCCATCAGCTGATTTTCAACCGCGGTCTGGATCTCGTTGATATCAACCTGGCTGCGTTCATTCATCTGGCTGCTAACGACTTCTGCGACGGTGGCGCAGTAATCTGCGTCATCGACTCCCGCTGCTTTAGCTGCACGCAGAATGGCTTCCTGGATGCGCTCTGATTTAAACGGCACTTTACAGCCATCACGTTTCATCACATGCGGTGTCATGATCACTCCATTTTTAAAAACAGTTTATCCACAGAGGTGGAGAAGTATTCACCGGGCGCATTCCCCGCCAGGCCAAAGACTTCCCGCGTTCCCGGCTCGTGTTATCCACAATTCCGGCCAGCGTAAGCGCCGTCTTGTTGTTGGAATAGTAGACGATTAATACAACATGTTGGGTCGGCGAGCATTTTAAGTGCTACATATAGTGATTTGCATCAAACTTGTTTGCGATTTATTTGATGCAGAACAAAGTAAAAAGACGAGAGTACAAACGGCGGGCGCTTCAGCGATTGTAAAGACCAGAAGGAAAAATCTGATTAATTATTCAACAAAAACAAGCGCTCAGCACGGTCTGTACTGAGCGCTACGTGATTAATGGATGCCGCGCACCCAGCTTAAACCTGCCTGTAAAAAGGCGGCGATAGCGACAGTGCCCAGCACCAGTGGGATGAGAAGGGAACGCGCGGGCACCGCATCCTCAATGTGCGGTTCTTCCGTACTCAGGGCAGACAGCGCCTCTTCCCGGGTGCGTGCCGCCAGAAGCTGCTCACGCACACGGTCTTCCGTCAACAGGCTGGTTAGCGTCGTGAGCAGCTGCATATGCGTGCTGCCTGCTTCTGCAGGGGGAATGGCGAGCAGGAAGACCATTCTGACCTCTTCATCCCCCTCCAGCCCCGGCCAGCGTATCGGGTCGTCAAAGAGCGCCAGACAAAACGCCGCCTGATGCACCGTCTCGGTTTTACCGTGTGGAACGGCAAGTGCTTCGCCCAGGGCCGTGGGACCTTCACTTTCACGCTGTAAAACGCTCTGGATAAATGTCTCTTGATCGCCGATGACGTTTCGCCTGACGAGCGGTTCGGCGAGCCAGCGGATCAGCGCTTCAGGCGCACGGTGCGGCGGGTTGATAAAAACCAAATCGGGGTGCGTCAATGCAAGCAAGTTCATATTAAGCCTCTAACAAAAAATCGCAGGTCGCGGAAGGGTGGATCGCCGTGACCGGCTGCACGGGCTCTTCCAGATAGTTGATCTGAGGAAGCCCCGCGAGATCTGCCGGAACGGGAACCGGCTGCGTGCCAGCGTTAAACACGCGGATGACCGTGCCATGCGACTGTTGGGCATGGGGCAGGGCAGACAGAATAAGCGGCTCCGGTAGGGTCAACAGCGAGAAGTGTGCCGGAAGCTGGCGTTCGGGCAGGCGCAACGAAAAGCGCTCAAGGCGATGATCGAGCGTGTGCAGCGTTTGCCGTTGATAGGTAAACGGCTGCCCGGTCGCGAGATTTTCCAGCTGGCGTAGCGTCAGATGATCGGCACTGTCGGCCAGCGCGACGCTGAATGAAAAGTGCAACGGCTTCAGCAACTGGGCATCGGGGGTCTCAACCACCGTATTATTAATCCCGGATGCCCGACCCGGTCGCCAGTCAAGGTCGTTTCGTCCGAGCACACCCGTTGACTTAAACAGCGTCAGGGCAATCACTGCCGGTTCGTCCCCGAGGATCTGAAACTCCTTCATGCCGCGGCTATTCACCACCAGCGCTTTGCCTTCTTCTGCGACAGCGATAATACCCTCGCTGGTTTCGATATCCACGGGCAGCTCGCGATAGCGTTCCTGCCAGTTTTCATCGTTATACCCCGTTTCGCGTTGGATGATCGCAAAGGGCTGTGAGGCGATAGCGTGATGCGTGTGAATATCGCTGTTGATCAGCAAGCGCAGCCGGTGATCGCAGTGGCTGTTTTCCAGCGCACCGTCGACATACAGGTTCGGATCGTCATGGCGCAATTCACACGCCAGACGCAGGCATAACGGTTTTCTGACTGCATCCTGATGTCCGGCGAGATCCGGCGGCAGAAGCAGCGTCGCCTCAATAATCAGCTTTTCGACAAGAGGCGTTTTCAGGCAATCAATGAGTGTGAAATGGGAACAGCGCGTTGGCGTATCGCCTGCAAGCGGGGAGAAATCGTAGCTGTCGCCCGCATCCGCGCAGTCTTCGAGGGTAAAGAACGCGGGGATGCATCTACCCGTGTGTTTGTCCTCAAGGGTAAGCGTTCCGGCGTCCAGCATCAGCCGATAATGCGCATTTTCTATTTCGCGGCCCTTTTTCTGTTCAGGCTGTCGTAACGGCGCAGGGTTATTCTCAACGTTCACGGTGAGATAGCCAACCGACGGCAGAACCGGCGTCTGGACAGCAATGTGCCAGCGGAAATAGGGAGGAAGGGGCGTTTCACACTCGCCTTCGGCAGTGAGGGAGATCGCCGTTCCGCCGGGTAAAATGTCTCTTTTCAGGACGTCGAAGCGCACGGGCTGCCCCTGATACGTCAGCGCGATATGTTCAGCCCGGCTATACAGCGTGGTTTTAACCACGCGCCGCATTGGGGTGGTCAGCGGATTGAAGATCAGCAGGTCCCCTTCCTGAGCACAGGCAGAGGCCAGCGTTTTTACCACCAGATTCCACAGGCTGTGACACAGCTGCTCGGTTTGTTCCAGCCGATGCAGAATGTCGCGATTGGTCGCATCGCTATTACAGCCGCCGATAGAGTCGTGGGCGTGGCTTCGCAAAAGCGTCTTCCAGAGGGTATCGACCACAGAGAGATTGACCGGTAGCCCCTGATGCCGCGCCATGGCAATCGTCGGCTCCAGCTGTCGCAGGATATACTGCTCAATCTCATCATTTTTCTTTTTAATGTCGTAGCGCACGGAGCCGATCGTTTTATGGATGCGGGTGTAGCGTGGCGATTTCAGCTCGCCTTCCCAGCTTTCAAACTGCTCACGCTGCGCGCGCAGGATGTCGACGTAACGCTCCAGCGAACTGATGGTGTACCAATCCTGGTTGGGAGAGTGTTTGCTGGCGACCTGCAGGATAGTCGGCAGCGCCGGGTCGATGCTGACCTGATCGCCGCCGCAGGGCAGGAGCAGGTCATCGATACCGGCCCGTGAACGCAGCAAATCGACCATCGGGTAGATTTTCCCCTGCAGATGGCTGGCTTGCGAAGCGATATTTTTAGCCGCGCCATACCCGAGCGCCATCGCGCAGGCGATGACGCTCGCCCCTGACGGCGCGCGCCAGATAAACTGGCTGCGTTTGGCCTGCCGGTCGTGATCGATACCGCGCCAGAAGACGATGTTATCGATATTGCAGCCCTGCAAAATCGTCGGCATCTGCGCATTGTGGCCGAAGGTATCCGGCAGATAACCGACCTGCATCGCATGTCCCAGCGTTCGGGCGGCGAAGATGCCGTACTTCAGGTTGCGGATAATGGATTCGCCATGCACGTTGTAGGTGTCCGTCTGGGTATACCACGGCCCGACGAAAATCCTTTTTTCTCTGACCAGCTTTTCCAGCCTGGCGCGATAATCGGGATTGATCGCAAGAAAGTCCTCCACGACCGCCATCTGCCCGTCAAGGTGATAGCAGGCATAAGCCGGGTCCTGCTCCAGCGTGTTGATAACATCCGCAAAGTTATATGACGCCAGCACCATGCTGTCCTGACGGGTGAAATACCACTCCTGATCCCAGTGCGTGTGGGCAATAACGTGGATCTGACTCATGATGTTTCCCTCACCTGACGTTCTTTGGGCTGACATAAAGCACGCCCAGGGCGCAAATCAGTGCGCCAATAAAGACGCTCGCCAGATAGCCCGCCACATTGGTCGCCAGCGGCCAGCCCCAGATGGCGGGCAGAGGCAGCGTCTGCTTCACGCCGAGTGCAATCGCCACCAGCGCACCGGCGACGGCACCGGTCATGAACACCGGGATCAGGCGTGGGTTTTTCAGGATGAACGGGATAGCGCCTTCGGAGATCCCGATTACGCCCAGCAATAACGAGGTGCTGCCAACGGTTTTTTCTTCCCGGCTGAAGACATCCGGCAGACCAAAGCGGCCGTTGAGGAATGCGGCAAAACCGACGCCAATGGAGGGGATCACGATAGAGAGTTCGCGGGCGGTTAAATCAAACGTCTCGCTCATGCCATTCAGGCCGAGCGCGACCGAGCCTGCCGCCTTATTGACCGGACCACCAAGGTCGAAAGCGGTGCCCGCGGCGATCATTGCGGAATAGAACCCGCGTCCGGTGTCACCTGCCGAGGTAAAAAAGACCACCATCAGCTGATTAAGCGAGCCAAAAATCGGGTTAATCAGATATTCCATGACCATCACCAGCGTAATGCCGGTGATCAGCGGGACGATTAGCATGGTTTTAATGGTGGTGAGCTGCTGGCGGACATGAATCGAATCGTTGAGCCAGCGCACCAGATAGCCCACAAAGAAGCCAATGCCAATCGCGCCGAAAAAGCCGGAGGGCATAAAGCCCTCGATATCAAAGAAGCGCTTGTAGACTTCGTCTGACATGATGCCGCCGATAAGCCCGGGGATCAGCGCCGGTTTTCCGGCAATGGCAAACGCCAGATACATGGCGAAGACCGGATACATGAACTTGATGGTCATAAAGCCCACTTTATCCAGCACGCTGAACGGCGAATGTTCAATGTTAATAAACTGGCCGGTAATTTTGGCCGTCGCCATCATCAGGCCACCCATGACCACGACCGGTAACATATAGCTGATGGCCGCCATGATATGGCCAATAAATATCTGGTAAGCCGAACGCCGGAGATCGGCCTCGTCTTCATCTGCTACCGCGGTCGCATTTTTTTCCATTGCCAGCGCCTGACGCAGATAGCGGTCGGTGTGCTTGATCAGCTCTTGTGTTCGTGTCTGAAGGTGAGGTATGTCATCAAAACGTTCGGCATCCTGAATGGGGACGTCGGTTGCCAGAATAATGGCGGTGGCAGAAGCAATATCCTGTTTTGTTAAGCGATTTTTAACACCGTCGCTACCCTGCGTTTCGACCTTTACCTCAATGTTATGCGCTTTAGCCCATGCGATAATTTTATTCGCGGCCATAAACGTGTGTGCAATGCCTGTCGGGCAGGCCGTTACCGCGACAACTTTTTGTTTCGTCATTGTCATAATTCCCTGGATGTGAAAACAGGGAAAGTATAAAGAGAAGCCAAAACAGTTTTTAATGTTTGCTAATACTTATTACGTATCGTCATACGCGGGCTTGCAATATGTGAAGCGCCTTCCAGAGGATATTTTTCGGCTGTGGTAAAGTCATGCCAGGATTAAACAGGGTGTAATATATGAATTCATTTCAGGGAAGTGAGCGTTTGATATTTGAATACATTCAGCATCACGCTACTCATATTTCTACTATATCGGCAAAAGAGATTGCCCGTGATACTTTTACCACGACAACCTCCGTTAATCGCGTGTGTAAGAAAATGGGGTATAAAAGTTATACCGAGCTTCGGTATCGTTTTTTGCGCGATCATTTTACCCCTGCGCCTGTAAACCCTGACGTGGGGCCGCAGGCGGAGGAGATTGTGGTGGAGATGTCCAGGTTGCTGACCCATTCCAGCCATATTTTTCTCTATGCACGGGGCGCATCACTCACCAGCCTCAACTACCTGTCGCGTTTTTTATCTCTGGCGAGCCTGCCGCACCTTATTCTCAACGATATGCACCAGCTGACGCGGGTATCGAAGGGAACGCTGGTGTTGATCAGTAAATCCGGAGAGACGCAGTCGTTAATTGAAATGGCGCGTAACGCGCTGCGCAAAGGATTAAAGATTATTGCGATCACGCGAGAGGGGTCTACGCTGGCCGCGCTCTCTTCTCTATGCTGGCCGTTGTTGATTGATATCAACACGGTATCGTTATATCAGCGGGAAGGGCAGCTGGAACTGTTAAGTGCAGTAGACCGTATCGGCTGCAGGCTGCTGCAGCACGATACGGTGTAGTCAGGTCGTCAGAGCTGCTTCACTATCCCCAGACGGACGGCATAATCATTTTCATGGTTGCCGTCATCGTTGATATAGGTTTTATCCAGTGAAACCAGTTCGACGTAAGGCGTCCAGCCATCGTCGAGCTTGTAGTTGAAGGCGACGGTATGTTCCCAGTAGGTATCATCCCCGGTTCCCTGATCGACACCATCCTGCCAGCGGAAGCGTGGGTTGTAGGACATCCCGAATTTGCCAATGTTATACGCGAACCAGATGTCGAACTGGTGTGACTGGCGGCGGGTATACCCGCTGCCGTCGAGTTCTTTGTCGCTGTGCGCGTCATTGACGGTGTTATAGCGATAACGGGCGGCGAGATTCAGACCGTTATCGAACGCTTTCCAGCCCTGAATGAAGGGGCGGTAATGGGTATTGCTGACGGTGAAAACCGTCACCATGCCCGGCGCTACGGCAAAGCCGTTTCCAAGATCGAAGCGCCAGCGCGTTTCAATCTCTTGTGCCGCTTCCGTTAAGCCTTTTTCGTCTGGGTTATATCGGTCGGTATCGCCAAAAAAGGTATCATTGTGGTTTTGTGCGGCTTCAACGGAGAAGTAAAAACCATTCTCCGCCTGATGCATGACCTTAATACGGGAATCATTGACGTCTGAGTTTGTGTTGTGACCAAAACGAAGGTCGACGGATGTATTTCCGCACCATCCCTGTGTGCTTAATAATAGTGCGCTAATACACGTTGCTTTAATAATTCTCTTTTTCATAATGTCCTGCCGAGGTTATTTGATTGGCAGGGCTATTTTTATTTTCGGCACGCCACGATGTAAAAGTTATCGTCGTACATTTAGCGTATCGCTAAACATAAAAAAAAGAGATACAGCATGCTGTATCTCCTGATAGTTATTCCTGCACCCACCAGATAGCTTCAAACGGGCGCAAGAGCATCGTGTCGGGACGGGTGGGGACATCATCATAGTTGCTGAGTGCGACCCGCCATGCGCCCTGTACCGGCTCCGGTTGCCACTGCTGACGCTCGTGACTCAGGTTCGCCACCACTCTCAGCGTCTGCCCCTGCCACTGACGGCGATAACACCACAGGGAAGGATGGTCCGGGAGCAGATCCTCATAGTCGCCCCACGTGAGCAGCGGCAGCGTTTTGCGCAGGCGAATCAGCGACTGGTAGGTGTAAAACACCGAGTCCTGGTCGTCCAGCGCCGCGCGGGCGTTCACGGTTTCGTAGTTATCGCAGACGCCAATCCACGGCTCGCCCTCGCTAAAGCCCGCATTGTGCGAGGCGTCCCACTGCATTGGCGTGCGGCCGTTATCGCGGGATTTGCTTGCCAGAATCGCCAGCAGTTCCTCAGGATCGCGACCGTTTGCCCGCATTTCGGCGAACATATTCAGGCTTTCCACATCGCGATAATCGGTTATGCGGCTGAAGTGCGGGTTGGTCATCCCCAGCTCCTCGCCCTGATAAATGTACGGCGTGCCCTGCATACCGTGCAGCACCATGCCCAGCATTTTCGCTGCGGCTACGCGGTGTTCCCCTTCGTCGCCAAAGCGTGAAACGATGCGCGGCTGATCGTGGTTACACCAGAACAGCGCGTTCCAGGCTTTGTTGTGCATCCCCTGCTGCCAGTGGCGGAAGAGGGTTTTCAGCGCGACAAAGTCCGGTTTCGCCTTCGTCCATTTTTCACCGCCCGGGTAATCCACCTTCAGGTGATGGAAGTTAAAGGTCATCGACAGCTCGCGCCCGTCGAGCGAGGCATACTGCTGGCAATTCTCCAGCGAGGTCGAGGACATTTCGCCCACCGTCATCAGGTTGCGCGGGGTAAAGACGTCGCGGCTCATCTCCTGAAGATATTCGTGGATGCGCGGCCCGTCCGTGTAGAAGCGGCGACCGTCGCCCGTTTCGTCATTCGGGAAATCCTGATCTTTTGAAATCAGGTTAATGACGTCCAGACGTAAGCCGTCCACGCCGCGATCGGCCCAGAACTCGCATACCTTTTTCAGCTCGGCGCGCACCTCCGGGTTTTCCCAGTTGAGATCCGCCTGCTCCGGCGCGAAGAGGTGCAGGTAATACTGCTCGCTCTCGGCGTGCCAGCGCCAGGCGTTGCCGCCAAACTTGGAGCGCCAGTTGTTAGGCAGTTGCTCCGGCGTACCGTCGCGCCAGATGTAGAACTGGCGGTACGGGCTTTCCTTATTCAGTGATTCCCGGAACCAGGCGTGCTGGGTTGACGTGTGGTTGAACACCATATCCAGCACGATGCGAATACCGCGTTGATGCGCCCCGGCGACCAGTTCGTCAAAATCATCCAGCGTACCGTACGCCGGGTCGATGGCGATGTAATTCGCCACGTCATAGCCGTTATCCACCTGCGGCGAGATATAAAACGGCGTCAGCCAGATGGCGTCAATGCCGAGGGTTTTCAGGTAGTCCAGCCGCGCGGTCACGCCGCGTAAATCGCCGGTGCCACTGCCGGTCGTGTCCTGAAAACTCTTTGGATAGATCTGATAGATGACGCCGTTCTGCCACCAGTGAGGAAGGGTATTCATAATGCGTTCCTGCAAATGCGAAGGGGCGCAACTGCGCCCCGAAAGATGAAGTTAAACAATCTGCAGCGCGCCCTGACGGAACTTACGCTGATAAACCACGGTGGTGAGCGCCATTGGGACGATAATCGCAATCGCCATTGCCAGGGCAAACACCTGCCAGTAAGCGGGCTGGATGGAGAGAATGCCCGGCAGACCGCCCACGCCAATCCCGTTCGCCATCACGCCGTTCAGACCGCACACCAGGCCTGCCAGACCGGAACCGATCATCGCGCAGAGCATCGGGAAGCGGTATTTCAGGTTGATACCGTACATCGCCGGTTCGGTGACGCCGAGGTAGGCGGAGATGGCGGCCGGAACGGAGATCTCGCGCTCGTTGTGCTTACGGCTGACGATGATGATGCCGGTCACCGCAGACGCCTGCGCAATGTTAGACAGGGCGATAATCGGCCAGACCGGCGTGCCGCCGAGGCTCTGGATCATCTGCATATCAATGGCCAGCGTGGTCTGGTGTACACCGGTGATCACCAGCGGGGCGTACAGGAAGCCAAACAGCGCGGCGCCAATCGGTGCGAAGCTGCCGGTCATCAGGTGGCGCACCGCGAAGGCCACGCCGTCGCCGATCATGCGGCCAAACGGACCGATAAACGCATGTGCCAGGAAGACGGCCAGAATCAGCGAGCAGACCGGAACGACCACCAGATAGAGATAATCCGGCACGATGCGCTTCAGGCGTGTCTCAATAAAGCCCAGCATCAGCCCCGCCAGCAGGGCCGGGATAACCTGCGCCTGATAGCCCACTTTGGCGATGGTGAACAGACCGAAGTTCCACACTTCAGGCACCTGCTGACCAAGTAAGTAAGCGTTCATTAACTGCGGAGAGACCAGCGTGACGCCCAGCACGATACCGAGAATCGGCGTACCGCCCATTTTGCGCACCGCGGACCAGCAAATCCCGACCGGCAGATAGAAGAAGATCGCTTCACCAATCAGCCACAGGAAGTCGTAAACGGTTTTCAGCGCCGGATACATCTGCGCCAGGGTTTTGCCGTCGCTCATCGGCACATCACCGATGACGTTACGGAAACCGAGAATTAAGCCGCCGCTGATCAGCGCCGGCAGCAGCGGGAAGAAGATCTCCGCGAAGTGGGAAATCAGCTGCTCGTGCCACTTCATATTCTGGCGTGCAGCCTTCTTGGCCTGCTCTTTATCCGCCGAGCTGTGCCCGGTGGTTGCCAGCAGAGCCTGATAGTAATCGCCCACTTCGGTACCAATGACCACCTGGAACTGCCCGGCGTTGGTGAAGCAGCCTTTAACCATTTTGAGTTCTTCAATCGCCTTCGGGTTCGCTTTGGCCGGATCGTTCAGCACGAAGCGCAGGCGGGTAATGCAATGGCTAACGGTTGCGATGTTTTCGCGGCCGCCGACCAGGACGATCAGCTGATCAATATCTGCTTGTTTGACTTTACTCATCATGAAACCTCATGACAGATGGTGAGGGGTGTAATGACCTGAGCGCAAGCCTACTCTTTCAGCGTGACGGCGAAAATGGGAACGTTCCCGAAATCGGGCGAAGATCACAATAAACGCTTCAGAGGGGCTATGAAAGATGAGCGGGAATCACGATCTGCCGCGGCTCGCTCCGCCCGTTGATCTGCTCGATCAGCTGCGCGGCGGCCTGTCTGCCGGACTCGGCATAACCCGGATCGACGGTGATGATCTCCGGGTGCAGAAACTTCATCAGCGGCGTGCTGCCGACGCTCGCCACCTGCAGGCTGTCGATGCGCTGCTCCTGAAGGTATTTGCTGGCTCCCAGCGCCAGCGTATCCGTGGCGCACACCAGCGCGGTTGTCTGCGGGGTCAGGACACTGGCAACCTGCTCGTAGCCTTGCTTCATGCCCAGACCCGGCAGGGAGGCGACGGCCGGGAGGTTGTGCTTTTTGCAAAACGCCAGATAGGCCTCATGGCGACGCTTGCCGGTGGTGACGTCGGTGTGGGGGACGCCGAGGAAGCTGATATGGCGATGGCCTTTATCGTACAGACGCTGCATCAGGGTGATAATCGCCCCCTCGTCGTCATAACAGACAGAGGCAAAACCGTGGGCGTCGCGCGCCATCATGACCAGTGAGGGCTGCCAGGGTTTTAGCATCTCGTCTTTAATGCCGGTAAAGCCGAACAGCACCACGCCGTCAATGTTGCGTCGCTGGAGCATGCCCAGATGCTCTTCAACCAGCTGCGGCGAGAACTGGCTCTCCATCATGATGGGGTCATATCCCTGCTCGTAAAAGGCGGGCAGCATGGTCTGCACGGCAAGGTTCTCCGAGAGCGAATCCAGACGAGAGACAATAATCGCGACCACTTTATCACTCTGCCCACGCATAGCGCGCGCGGAGCGGGAAGGGGAAAAGCCGTGCTGATTCATCACCGCCTCGACGCGCTCGCGTGTGCGTTCGCTGACACCGCTTTCGTTATTCAGCACGCGTGAGACGGTCGATTTCCCCACGCCGCTTAAACGCGCGATGTCTTTAATGGTAAGGCGGTTCTGCATGCTGTTTTCCCTGTAACAACGACAAAATGATCAATTGAGCCTAATGCTATAGCGCGATTTCGCTATGGGCAAAGTCTGGTTTACGTTCGGTTTATTTGCAGGGGGGTATAATACCGCCCGAATCGTCACAAAGGGTACGCTTAAATCCTTATACTGCGCGGCGACACCCTGTTTTTTACTTACCGGAGGCTCCATGGATCCCGATCCCACACCTCTCCTGAACGGGAGAACACGTTCTTTCCGGTAAGCCAGCTTTTGCTGTCTCACCGGTGATGTGAGGCAGCAACGTCCCAAACGTTCCTGCTTGAAAAATTGAGTGCCTGACAGGTACGGCTTTGCCATGCCTGAAGGGAATGCTGCGTCCGCCGTTGCGGATGCGGAGGAATGACTATGTTTAAAAATATCACCCGGCAGCTGCAGGCTCTGCTGAGCCGCCACCTGCCACATCGTCTTATTCAGCGCGACCCGCTGCCCAATGCCAAAAACATCGCGGGTGCTGCGATTCCCGCTTCCCTGACCGAACGCTGCCTGAACGTGGCGGCAATGGATGAAAATGAAGTCTGGCGCGCCTTTGGCGGCCACCCGGAAGGGCTGAACGCGACGGAAGTGGACAAAATCCGCGCCGTACACGGCGATAACCAAATTCCGGCGCAAAAACCGTCTCCGTGGTGGGTGCACCTGTGGCTCTGCTACCGCAACCCCTTCAACCTGCTGCTGACCGTGCTCGGCATCATCTCCTACGCGACGGAAGATCTCTTTGCCGCAGGGGTGATTGCCCTGATGGTGGGGATTTCCACGCTGCTGAACTTTATTCAGGAAGCCCGCTCCACCAAAGCGGCGGACGCCCTGAAAGCGATGGTCAGCAACACCGCGACCGTCTCGCGCGTGATTAACGACCTCGGCGAAAACGCCTGGGTGGAGCTGCCCATTGACCAGCTGGTGCCGGGTGACCTGGTGAAGCTGGCCGCGGGGGACATGATTCCTGCGGATTTACGCATCATTCAGGCGCGGGATCTGTTTGTCGCCCAGGCCTCCCTGACCGGGGAATCCCTGCCCGTTGAAAAGGTGGCGCGCAGCCGTGATCCGCAGCAGATGAACCCGCTTGAGTGCGACACCCTGTGCTTTATGGGAACCACGGTCGTCAGCGGTACGGCGCAGGCGATTGTCACCGCGACCGGGGGCAACACCTGGTTTGGTCAGCTTGCCGGACGCGTCAGCGAGCAGGAGAGCGAGCCGAATGCCTTCCAGAAAGGGATTGGCCGCGTCAGCATGCTGCTGATCCGCTTTATGATGTTGATGACGCCGATTGTGCTGTTGATCAACGGCTACACCAAGGGCGACTGGTGGGAGGCGGCGCTGTTTGCCCTCTCCGTGGCCGTTGGCTTAACGCCGGAAATGCTGCCGATGATTGTCACCTCCACGCTGGCGCGTGGGGCGGTGAAGCTCTCGAAACAGAAAGTGATCGTCAAGCACCTCGACGCTATCCAGAACTTTGGCGCGATGGACATTCTCTGCACCGACAAAACCGGCACCCTGACGCAGGATAAAATCGTGCTGGAGAACCACACCGATATCGCCGGTAAAACCAGCGAACGCGTGCTGCACAGCGCGTGGCTGAACAGCCATTACCAGACCGGGCTGAAGAACCTGCTCGACGTGGCGGTGCTGGAAGGGGTCGATGAGGAAGCCGCCCGCACGCTCTCCGGTCGCTGGCAGAAGGTGGATGAGATCCCGTTTGATTTCGAGCGCCGCCGCATGTCGGTGGTGGTGAGCGAGCAGCCGGACGTGCACCAGCTGATCTGCAAAGGCGCGCTGCAGGAGATCCTGAATGTGTCGACGCAGGTGCGCCATAACGGTGAGATCGTGCCGCTGGACGACACCATGCTGCGCCGCATTAAGCGCGTTACCGACAACCTGAACCGTCAGGGGCTGCGCGTGGTGGCGGTGGCGAGCAAGTTTCTGCCCGCGCGCGAGGGGGATTATCAGCGTATCGACGAATCCGATTTGATCCTCGAGGGTTACATCGCATTCCTCGATCCGCCGAAAGAGACCACCGCGCCTGCGCTCAAAGCGCTGAAGGCGAGCGGTATCACCGTTAAAATCCTCACCGGCGACAGCGAGCTGGTGGCCGCGAAAGTGTGTCACGAAGTCGGGCTGGATGCGGGCGAGGTGGT
Organism: Enterobacter cloacae complex sp. IR5458; assembly: GCF_049238025.1. Lineage (NCBI taxonomy): Bacteria > Pseudomonadati > Pseudomonadota > Gammaproteobacteria > Enterobacterales > Enterobacteriaceae > Enterobacter > Enterobacter cloacae complex sp. IR5458. The sequence goes on along the minus strand of NZ_JBMKIF010000010.1, from coordinate 7,874 downwards.
CGTGGGCAGCGACATTGAGCACCTGTCCGACGACGAGCTGGCGAAACTGGCGCAGCGCACCACGCTGTTTGCCCGTCTGACACCGATGCATAAAGAGCGCATTGTCACCCTGCTACGCCGCGAAGGCCACGTGGTCGGCTTTATGGGCGACGGCATCAACGATGCGCCCGCCCTGCGTGCCGCGGATATTGGCATCTCCGTGGACGGCGCGGTGGATATTGCCCGCGAAGCGGCGGATATTATCCTGCTGGAAAAAAGCCTGATGGTGCTGGAGGAGGGCGTTATCGAAGGGCGTCGCACCTTCGCCAACATGCTCAAGTACATCAAAATGACCGCCAGCTCCAACTTCGGTAACGTGTTCAGCGTCCTGGTGGCCAGCGCGTTTCTGCCGTTCCTGCCGATGCTGCCGCTGCACCTGCTGATCCAGAACCTGATGTACGACGTGTCCCAGGTGGCGATCCCGTTTGATAACGTCGACGACGAGCAGATCCAGAAGCCGCAGCGCTGGAACCCGTCCGATCTGGGGCGCTTTATGCTGTTCTTTGGGCCGATCAGCTCCATCTTCGACATCCTGACCTTCTGCCTGATGTGGTTTGTGTTCCATGCCAACACGCCGGAACATCAGACCTTGTTCCAGTCCGGCTGGTTCGTGGTGGGTCTGCTGTCGCAAACGCTGATTGTGCATATGATCCGCACGCGCCGCATTCCGTTCATCCAGAGCCGTGCCGCATGGCCGCTGATTGTGATGACGGGCATTGTGATGGCGCTCGGCATCGCGCTGCCGTTCTCGCCGCTGGCAAGTTACCTGCAGCTTCAGGCGCTGCCGCTGAGCTACTTCCCGTGGCTGGTGGCGATCCTCGCGGGCTACATGGTGCTGACGCAGATGGTGAAAGGGTTTTATGCGCGTCGGTATGGGTGGCAGTGATTTTTTGCCGGGTGGCGGCTTCGCCTTACCCGGCCTACTCCCGTCACGTAGGCCCGGTAAGCGCAGCGCCACCGGGCAATAGCTTTCTTCCCAAATTTAACAACCTGTGATCGCCGTCGGCGCATTCGCTTGACGACAATTTGTACGCATGTTAACAGAATGTTTTGCCTTTATTTGGCCCGTCAGATAAGGAACATTCATGTTACGGTACAGCCTCTTAACCGCCGGGCTGCTGCTCGGCGCCTCTGCCTTTGCCGCCCCGGCAGGGGATCTCCCGTTAATGCCCTGGCCTGAGAAGGTGGAACGCCCGACCACGCAGGGCGCACTGGTGCTCACCAGCCAACTTTCCGTGACCGTCAGCGGCGACGATCTCGGCGACGCGGTCAACCGCCTGCGTCAGCGTATCGCCCTGCAAACCGGCTGGACGCTACAGCCGCAGGCTGAGCAACCGGACAAACCGACCATTCGCATCGCCATCGCCAAAAAGGTGAAGCCACAGCCGCTGCCGGACAGCGATGAAAGCTATAAGCTCACGGTGGATGCCAACGGTGTGAACATCTCCGCCAACACCCGCTTCGGCGCGCTGCGGGCGATGGAAACGCTGCTCCAGCTGGTGCAAAACGGCGCGGAAAACACGTCGCTGCCGTGGGTGACCATTGAAGACGCGCCGCGCTTCCCGTGGCGAGGGCTGCTGCTCGACTCGGCGCGCCATTTCATTCCCGTCGTGGATATCAAACGCCAGATTGACGGCATGGCGGCCGCAAAGCTTAACGTCCTGCACTGGCACTTAACCGACGATCAGGGCTGGCGCTTCAGCTCGAGGCGTTACCCGAAGCTGACGCAGCTTGCCAGCGACGGGCTGTTCTATACCCCTGAGCAGATGCGCGAGATTGTTCGCTATGCCACCGAGCGCGGTATCCGCGTGGTGCCGGAGATCGACATGCCGGGCCACGCCTCGGCGATTGCTGTGGCCTACCCGGAGCTGATGAGCGCGCCGGGGCCCTACAAAATGGAGCGCAACTGGGGCGTGCTGAAGCCGGTGCTTGATCCGACCAAAGAGGCCACATACGCCTTTGCTGACGCGATGGTCAGCGAACTGGCGGCGATCTTCCCGGATCCGTATCTGCACATCGGCGGGGATGAGGTGGACGACAGCCAGTGGAAAGCGAACGCCGCGATCCAGACGTTCATGCGCGACAACACGCTGGCGGACAGCCACGCGCTGCAGGCCTATTTCAACCGCAAGCTGGAGACGATCCTCGAGAAACATCATCGGCAGATGGTCGGCTGGGATGAGATCTATCACCCTGACTTACCGAAAAGCATTCTGATCCAGTCCTGGCAGGGGCAGGACGCGCTGGGTAAGGTGGCGCAAACCGGCTACAAGGGCATTCTTTCGACCGGTTTCTACCTCGATCAACCCCAGTCCACCGCCTATCACTACCGCAATGAAATCGTTCCCCAGGGGCTGAATGGCGTGGACGTGATAGCAGACACCGACAGCGCCCAGAGCTGGGCCTTCTCCATGCCGCGTCTGAAAGGCAAGCCAGTCGAGGGGAGTTTTACCCTGGTGAAAGGGGACGCCGGCTGGCGCGGTTTTATTGATTTTGCCGGGAAATCCCGCCGTGCGGTGCAGGATATTGCGTGGCGCGACGACAATCAGGTGACGTTTACCGTTGATACCTGGATGGGCGAAACGCGCCCGGTCGTCTCCGTCGATAACGACAAGCTCACCGGTTACTTCCTGGTGGGCAATACCCGCTATCCGATTAGCGGTACCCGTCTGGACGAGGTGCCGAAAGGGATCCCACCGGTAGTGCCGGACGTGGCGAATCAGGCTAATTTGCTCGGCGGAGAAGCCGCGCTGTGGGCGGAAAATGTGGTCGCACCGGTGCTGGATATCCGCCTGTGGCCGCGGACGTTTGCGGTGGCGGAGCGGTTATGGTCCGCGCAGGACGTCAATGATGTCGACAACATGTATACCCGCCTGCAGGCGATGGACAGCTGGACGACGGTGTCGGTTGGCCTGCAGCAGCATACCCAGCAGCAGGTGCAATTCACGCGGCTCGCGAATAATGCCGACACGTTGCCGCTGCAAATCCTCGCGCAGGCGCTTGAACCGGCCCAGTATTACACCCGTCAGCACCTCAAGTTCCAGGCGGGAAACTATCACCAGTTTGAGCCTCTTAACCGCCTCGCGGATGCGCTGAATGCGGAAAGCATCACCGTGCGTCAGATGAACAAATGGGCGGACCGTCTGGTGAGCGATGCGGAAGACGCGGAAAGCGCCGACGCGCTGCGCCACGTCTTTAATCGCTGGCAGAGCAACACCAGCGACGCGCTGGCGCTGAGCGAAAACAGCTATCAGCTGAAGGCGATTAAACCGGTGATCCTGGAGGTGGATAAGCTTGCCGCAATTGGCCTGAGGCTGACGGATCTGGTGGCGCGACAGGGCACGCTGGATGACAAAGAGATCGCCTCGATTCAACGCGAGCTGGATAACGCGGCGAAGGTGCAGGAAGAAGTGGTGATTGCGGCGGTGTATCCGCTGGAGACGCTGCTCAGGGCGACGCGAAACCAGTAACATAAGCGCCCGGTGGCGCTACGCTTACCGGGCCTACGTGACGTGTAGGCCCGGCAAACGAAGTGCCGCCGGGCGTAAAGGCAACTCAGTTCTTCAATATCCACGCCTCTTTCCAGTCTGAACCCACGCCGGGCTCGAACTGGGTAGAGGTCGAACTGTACTGCTTGCAGTACCCGCTGTACGGGAATGGCTTGCACTCGTAGGTCTTACCGTCTTTGGGCTGCAACACCACGGTGCCCGCCTTATAAGAGGCAAGATTATCCGGGAAGATAAAATCAGATTTACCGGTATCGCCGGAGGTTGCTTCACCTTCGAGCATCATATCCAGCACGTCCTGCGCGAACAGGGTGCCGGCTTTATTGGTGGCGTAGTATTTCAGCATGTGGTGCCCTGGCGTGACGTTTGTCAGGTTCATGGTCACATCCTGGTTGCTGTTATTCATATCCTGCTTCAGATAACCTTTTTCCGCTCCGGGATGGTTCAATACGTGTGCTTCAAGGTTCACGTCACCCTGAGTATTGACGTGGAATGTCACCGTCGCGGCACCGTGAGTCACTTTGCTGTAATGCAGGTCAGTCACGGCAATGGATTCATTAACCACCGCTTTTTGCTCTTCATAAGAGATAGCCACTGACTTTAGCGTACTGTCTTCTTTTACGAAGACGCTGTTTGCGCCGTGAACCGGGCTAACGTCTCCGCTTTCATCCTTCACGCCGACGCGCACGTCGTGATGAGCGCTGTTAATTTTTTGCGCCAGATCGTAGGCCCACTGGTTGGCATCTCCCTGTTGAGCCGAGGCGATAGTCAGCTCGGTCGCCATGGAGGCGATTTCGCCGTTGGCATCGAAGAAGCGAGCAATTACTTTATCGCCCACGTTGAGGTTGTTACCCGCAACCTGGCCGCTCAGCGTTTTGCTCCAGACGGAGGCGGCGACCGGGGTTTCATCCGGCGTGACGTTGCCGCCGTTACCGAAGTCCACGTCGATGGCCTGATAGAAACTGTTGGGCGTATCGGCAATTTCCCACACGCCGTAAATCACCTGATAACCGGTACGTTCCGGCACGTTACAGTTCATCGACTGGGTCATTGCGGGCGCCTGGCCGTTGCCGTTTACCGTACAAAACGGCGTTAAGTCGAACTGGTCGCGGGTCAGCGGCTTATTCGGGTTCCAGTTTTGTTTGGTGATGTAATAGCGCCAGTTGGTGGTTTTGTGCGGCGCGGTGTGATGCCAGACAAACTGATGTACCCCGGCGGTCATCGGCGTTTTGGTCCAGGCATTCTGGCTTTGCTTATCAAGCTGCGAGTAGTTGGCAATCCCGGCGCTGGCGAGTTCGCCATCCGGCGGCAGGCTCCCTGACGGGAAACCGGAGGCACGCTCTACGCTCTGGGGTTCATATTCCACCAGACCGCAGTCAATATTTTGTCCCTGTTTACACATATAAGCGCGGCTGGCAGGGGATTCGATATAGCCGTGTGCCAGCGCAGAAGAGGCTACCGTAAGAGTGGCCATAGCCAACGCAATTCTGGAGATTTTCATTTTTGTCCGAAGCGGGAATGTATAAAGGTGTGCGAGTGTATTTATTCCCGGACCGCGTCGTCATCGTATTACGAAGGTAAAAATAGCCAAATAAAAAAGGCAGCCGAAGCTGCCCTGGTTTGCCTGAAATTGATTAGCGGCGCACGGCGATCGCTTCGATTTCAATTTTCACGTCTTTTGGCAGACGCGCCACTTCAACGCAGGAGCGCGCCGGGAAGGTCGCGTTGTGTTCGGTAAAGAATGCTTCGTAAGTGGCGTTAACGGTCGCGAAATCGTTCAGATCTTTCACGAACACGGTCGTTTTCACGATGTCGCCCACTTTCAGACCGGCAGATTCAACGATAGCCTGCACGTTTTCCAGCGACTGACGCGCCTGTGCCGCTACGTCGGCTGGCACTTCACCGGTTTTTGGGTTCACCGGGATCTGGCCCGAGGTGATGATCATGCTGCCCAGATCAACGCCCTGAACGTACGGGCCGATAGCCGCGGGTGCATTTTCCGTCGCGAGTACTTTGGTCATGATTTCTCCAGAATAACAGCTGATTAAATGTTCCCGGCCATTATAGGGAGGCCGGGATCCTTTACCAACCTCAATTAGTTGGCCAGCACCACATAATGAGAAAACTCTTTTTCGCAGTATTTGCATTTGAGTGCGATGTCATCAGCGCGTTTTTTCACTGCAAAACTGGATGAAACCGGCTCAGCATGACTGATGCAGTTGCTGTTCGGACAGACCAGCACGCTCTCGATGCGATCCGGCAGGCCAGGATGGGATTTGCCGACCACTTCATACTCGTCGATGCGGTTGACGGTGGCATCCGGTGCGTACAGCGACAGCTGGTTGACCTGCTCGTCGGTCAGGAAGGTATTCTCGATTTTGATCAAGTCCTTGCGGCCCATCTCGCCCGACGGCAGGTTCAGGCCAATGGTGATGCGCTGATCGGTCTCGGTCAGTTTGAACAGCGTCAGCAGCTTAAAGCCCACCTGCGCAGGGATGTGGTCAATCACGGTGCCACGTTTGATGGCTTCAACCTGGAGTTTGTTATCGTGTGTCATGGTCGTCTCCCCTTACAGAGCTAAGTCGCGATTCAGAACCAGTGCCAGTAACGCCTGGCGGGCGAAGATACCGTTCCCGGCCTGCTGGAAGTACCAGGCGTGCGGCGTTTTATCCACGTCAGTGGTGATCTCATCGATGCGCGGCAGCGGGTGCAGCACCTTCATGTTGTCGCGCGCGCCGTCGAGGTCGCTGGCGCGCAGGACAAACTGCGCCTTCACGTTGGCGTACTCGGAAGGATCCAGACGCTCTTTCTGCACGCGGGTCATGTAGAGAATATCCACGTGGCTCATCACCTCTTCGATGCTGGCGTGCAGGCTCCACGCAATGCCTTTTTCGTCCAGCATATCGAGAATGTACTGCGGCATCGCCAGCGCATCTGGGGCGATGAAGAAAAAGCGGTTGCCGTTAAATTTCGCCAGCGCCTGGGTCAGGGAGTGGACGGTGCGGCCATATTTCAGGTCGCCGACCATGGCGATGTTAAGGTTCTCCAGCGTGCCCTGCGTCTCCTGAATGGTGAACAGATCCAGCAGGGTCTGCGTCGGATGCTGGTTAGCACCGTCCCCGGCGTTCAGTACCGGGATGCCGCCGGAAAACTCGGTCGCCAGGCGCGCCGCGCCCTCCTGCGGGTGGCGCATCACAATCGCGTCTACGTAGGTGCTGATCACTGAAATGGTATCCGCCAGGGTCTCGCCTTTTTTACCCAGCGACGTGTTGCTGCTGTCTGAGAAGCCCACCACGCTCGCGCCCAGGCGGTGCATGGAGGTTTCAAAGGAGAGGCGGGTGCGGGTCGAGGCTTCAAAGAAGCAGCTCGCAATCACCTTGTGCTTCAGCAGCTCCGGTTGCGGATTGGCCTTCAGTTTTGCCGCGGTTTCCAGAACCAGTTCCAGCTCTTCGCGGCTGAGGTCGTTTATGGAAATGATGTGTTTTTGATAAAGCGGATTCATGTTTATCTCCTGACGCCGGGCAAAAAAAAGCCCCTCAAATGAGGGGCTCTGGGAATAGATTAAGCAACGGGAAGAAAAACGGCAGGACAGCGTCTGATTTCAGACGCGGTAAGACGTTATGTCGTACACGCTTGACCATGCATCCTCCCGGCAAATTGTCGGGCATTATACGCAGCTCGCTTTGCGGATCAAGCGATTTAATGCACGCTTTACTCAATGCAAACGGTTCTTTATGAATATTAATGCGTTCTGAGTAAATAATTAATTTGCTTATGCACCAGCGCGGTGCGCTTCACCACCCGAGGGGCGACCCAGACGATACTGCTTCCGGCCACCACGCCTAAAATTTCCGGTAACTGGTGATAATCCAGGATACGCGCCACCGCGCGGCCATATCCGGCAACGGTATGGATAAGGATAAATTCGCTATTGTGCTCAACGCTCACCACCATTTCGGACACGGTGCGCGCGGCATCAGGAGCCGGGCGCAGCTGGGGATTCAGCGAATAAATCTTTAGCCCTTTGGCATTTCGAATTTTTATGACACCGAGCAACTTGAGCAGACGTGAAACGGTGGACTGGCTGATGGTCTCAAAACCCCGCTCCTGTAAGTCGCGGCGGATCTCCTCCTGAGAGAGATAGCCCTTTTCCGCGATCAGACGCTGGCAGACCGTTAGCTGTAGTTGCTCTTTGGGAGAGTACTCTTCGTAATCCATCATAGTTCCCATATCAGTTCCCGAAATAACCGGTGACACCGCACCGATCCACAGGCCGGATAAGCGCAGTGTATGACCGGATACATAGGTGACAGATCAGACCGGGAACAT